>DATADI010000192.1:0-20880 GCA_036258615.1 Thermomonospora sp.
CCTGGCTGATCGTGGCGCTGGGCGTGTTCGGCGTGGCGCTGATCGCGGTGGCGTTCTTCGCCGTGCAGTCGATGCGCAGCGACGGGTTCTACGCCGTGGACGAGAACGGCGTCGTGGTCGTCTACAAGGGCTCCCCGGAGAAGCTGCTCGGCCTGAGCCTGCACACCAAGGCCGGTGAGCAGCCCACGCCGCCGATCCCCGTGCGGGACCTGCCGAAGAACCTGCAGTCCCGGCTGCGCGGCGCCGAGGGCGTCCCGCTGAACGGCTCCGACGGCTGGAAGAACCTGGCGCGGCAGCTGTGCCTGTACGCGCTGGTGCCGCAGGGCGACAAGGTCGTCATCCTCCAGGGCAGCGGCCAGAACGGCTGCGAGCCCACCCCGGTCGCCGACCCCGGCCTCAAGCTGGCCGAGCTGCCCGACTCCGACCGCGACGCCGTGATGGACAACAAGCTGACCTTCCGCAGCCGCGCCGCCGCCGAGGCCAAGCTGCGCCAGCTGGAGGACCGCCGGGACGCGTGCCGCAGCAACGACGCCGGTGACATCAAGGACTGTCCGGGCCGGACCAACGACGGAGGGAAGCGACCCTGATGGCATCCCCCGACCGGCCCGCCGAGCAGGTGGCGCTGCCCCACCAGCCGCGCAAGGCGGCCTGCCTGGCGCTGCTGGTGTTCGCGATGGTGATGACCCTGGCGGCGTTCGCCGAGGTCGGGCTGGCGCGGGACGGGCAGATCCCCACCGGGCTGTTCGGGTACGGCGGCGGCCTGGCGGTGCTGGCCGGGGCGGCCTACTACGTCCAGGTCCGGTTCGCGCCGTACGCGGACCCGCTGCTGCTGCCGCTGGCGGTGGCGCTGAACGGGCTCGGGCTGGCGATGATCTACCGGCTGGACCTGTCCACCAGCCGGGACGTCAAGGACGCCATCCGGGACGGCAAGAAGGTCGTCACCTCCGGGCTGGCGTCGGCCGGGACGCAGCTGCAGTGGACGTTCGTCGGCATCCTGCTGTTCGCGCTGACGGTGTACCTGCTCAAGGACTCCAAGATCCTCCAGCGGTACATGTACACGCTGGGCGGGCTGGGCATCGTCCTGCTGCTGCTGCCGATCGTCCCGGGGCTGGGCGCGGAGATCAACGGCGCCCGGGTGTGGATCTTCATCGGCCCGTTCTCGGTGCAGCCGGGCGAGTTCGCCAAGCTGCTGCTGGTCGTGTTCTTCGCCGGCTACCTGGTCAACAAGCGGCAGGCGATGTCGCTGGTCGGCAAGAAGATCGGCCCGCTGTCGCTGCCGCGCGGCCGGGACCTGGGCCCGATCATGGTGATCTGGATCTTCGGGCTCGGTGTGCTGTTCGTCCAGAAGGACCTGGGCACCGCCCTGCTGTACTTCGGGCTGTTCGTGTCGATGATCTACATCGCCACGCAGCGGATCTCCTGGGTGCTGATCGGCGTCGGGATGCTGGGGCTCGGCGTGCTGGTGGCCACCCAGCTGCCGTTCCTCAGCCACGTCAACCAGCGGCTCAGCATCTGGCTCAACCCCAAGCCGTACTTCGACGGCGGCTGCCTGCTGGACAACGGCAAGATCGTGTCGGTGGCACCGGGCACCCAGCCGTACATCGACGCGGGCGGCACCGTCGGCTCCGGGCTGACCGCCTGCCAGAAGCTCGGCGGCGAGTTCGCCGACAGCGCCCAGCTGATGAAGGGCCTGTTCTCGCTGGGCGAGGGCGGGGTGCTGGGCAAGGGCCTGGGCCAGGGGGAGCCCTGGCGGACCCCGCTGGCGTTCAGCGACTTCATCTTCGACTCGATGGGCGAGGAGCTGGGCCTGACCGGCCTGATGGTCATCCTGCTGCTGTACGGCCTGATCGTGCAGCGGGGCATGAAGACCGCGCTGGCCGCCCGCGACCCGTTCCTCAAGCTCTTCGCCGGGGGCGTCTCGTTCGTCCTGGCGCTCCAGGTGTTCGTCATCGTCGGGGGTGTCACCCGCCTCATCCCGCTGACCGGCCTGACGACGCCGTTCCTCGCCCAGGGTGGCTCCTCCCTGATGGCCAACTGGATCCTGATCGGCGTGCTGGTGCGGATGAGCCACCAGGCCCGCCGGCCCGCTCCCCAGGCGATCCAGGACGAGGGCATGACACAGGTGGTGAGCCTGAGATGAACGACGACCGGCGGCGCGCGATCGGGGGTTCGCGAGCGTGAACATGGACAAGCCGCTGCGGCGGGTGACGATCTTCGCCCTGCTGCTGATCGTGGCGCTGATGGTGCAGGTCAACTACATCCAGGGCGGCCAGGCCGAGGACCTGCAGACCGATCCGCTGAACAACCGGCAGTTCCTGGACGTGTTCAAGCGGCCCCGAGGCAAGATCATCGCGGGGTCGGAGACGCTGGTGTACTCCCAGCAGCCCGAGGGCGAGGAGAACTACTCCCGGTTCTACAAGGACGGGCCGATCTTCGCCCCGGTGACCGGGTTCTTCAACGGCGGCGCGGGCGGCATCGAGCTGGCCTACAACTCGCTGCTGGACGGCCGGGACAAGCGGATCACCAACCAGCGCTGGTTCGACCAGTTCATCGGCAAGAAGGCCATCGGCGCCGACGTCGAGGCCACCATCGACCCCAAGGCCCAGCGCACCGCGTACCAGGCGCTGAAGAGCAGCACCAACCGGCGGGCGGGCGCGGCGGTGATCGACCTGCGCACCGGGGCGATCAAGGTGCTGGCGTCGTACCCGTCGTTCGACCCCAACGAGGTCGCGCCGCAGCGGGGCCTCAAGGGCGGTCAGCGGCTCCAGCAGCTGGAGAACCAGAAGGGCGTCATCAAGCCGCTGGTCGACAACGCGATGAGCCAGACGTTCCCGCCCGGCTCCTCGTTCAAGACCGTGGTCGCGGCGCTGATGATGGAGAACGAGGGCCTCGACCAGAACAGCACGGTGTTCACCGGCAAGTACGCGCTGCCGGAGTCCGGCCGGGAGCTGCCGAACTCGCACGACACCGGTGACTGCGCGGGCCAGGCGCCGCTGCTGGGCGCGTTCGCCGAGTCCTGCAACACCACGTTCGCCAAGGCCGCGGTGGACATGGGCATCCAGAAGCTGCACGACGGGTCCGCCGAGTTCGGGTTCGGCAAGCGGATCGAGGTCGAGCCCGACCTGTTCTCCGCCGCCAGCGACGTGCCGGTCAAGGACCCGGTCACCGGCAACCCCACCGGCGGCGACGACGTCGGCCGCAGCGGCATCGGCCAGGCCAACGTGCGGGCCACCCCGCTGCAGATGGCCATGGTCGCCTGCGCGGTCGCCAACAACGGCCGGATCATGAAGCCGTACCTGGTGCAGCGCGTCCGCGCCGCCGACCAGGAGGTCCTGTACGAGGCCGACCCGGAGCAGTTCGCGCGGCCCATCGAGGAGAACACCGCCGACCAGCTGAAGAACATGATGGCCGCCGTGGTCAGCCAGGGCACCGCCACCAACCTGCAGAACATGAACATCGCGGGCAAGACCGGTACCGCCGAGACCGGCGTCGCCGCGTACAACAGCCGCTGGTTCGTCGGGTACGCGCCGATCGAGCGGCCCCGGTACGCGTTCGCGATCGTCACCGAGGGCCCCGGCTCGGCCGCCTCCTCCGCCGGCCCGGTCGCGGGCACGATCATGCGGGCGGTGCTCTCGAGGTGACGTACACCGACCTCGTCCTCGACTCCCGGTACCGGCTGCGCGAGCGGCTGGCCACCGGGGGCATGGGCGAGGTCTGGCGGGGTGTCGACGAGCTGCTGAACCGGCCGGTCGCGGTCAAGCTGCTGCGCCAGGAGCACGTGTCCGACGAGCACGCCCGCGCCCGGTTCCGCGCCGAGGCCCGGTACGCCGCCGCCCTCCAGCACGGCGGGATCGCCCAGGTCTACGACTACGGTGAGCACGACGAGCGCGCCTACCTGGTGATGGAGCTGGTGTCGGGGGAGCCGCTGTCGCGGATCCTGGCCCGGTCCGGCGGGCTGGCCCCGGAGACCACGATGGACGTGGTCGCCCAGGCGGCGCGGGCGCTGCAGGTGGCGCACACGGCGGGGATCATCCACCGGGACGTCAAGCCGGGGAACCTGATGGTGTCCGCCGACGGCACCGTCAAGATCACCGACTTCGGCATCGCGCGCGGCCAGAACGCCGGGACGCTCACCCAGACCGGCATGGTCATGGGCACCGCGCACTACGTCTCCCCGGAGCAGGCCTCGGGCCGCCCGATCACCCCGGCCACCGACCTGTACTCGCTGGGCGTGGTCGCCTACGAGTGCCTGACCGGCAGCCCCCCGTTCGACGCCGAGCAGCCGGTGGCGATCGCGCTCAAGCACGTCCGGGAGGCGCCCCCGGAGCTGCCCGCCGAGGTGCCGGAGGCGGTCCGGGCGCTGGTGGGCGTCCTGCTGGCCAAGGATCCGGAGCGGCGTCCGGCCAGCGCGCAGGAGGTCGCCGACGAGGCGTTCATGATCCACGACGCGCTGCTGGCGGGGGAGCCGGTGACCGGCTCGTTCGCGGTGCCGGACGGCCCGGACGGTCCGGAGGCCCCGGACGGCGACGTGTTCGGCGACGACCTGGCCACCGCGGCGCTCCCCGGCGGGGCGGCGGGTCGCCCCGAGTTGGCGGACCGCCACGGTCCGGATACCCTCACGGGAGCGAAGACGCCGGTGCAACGACGCACGGTGGTGATGGCCACCACGGTGGCGGCCGGAGTGCTGCTGCTCGGCGTGATCGTCGTCGGCTCGATGGTCCGGGGCCCGGCCTCGGCCGATCTCAAGGAGACCCGGGACCGCCTCCCGGCGGTGGTGCCCGGGTCGACACGGCCGGTTCCGTCCCGGGTAGCATCGCCCACGGGCCCGGCCGTCCGGCCGTCGTCGTGGCCGAGGCGCTCGCCGTCCATCACCGGCCCCACGCTGTCAACGACTCCGACGCCCAGCGCGTCTCCTACGGGGAGGCCCAGCACTTCTCCGACAACCCAGACCCCCGAAAGCCCGACCCCGGACCCGACGGGCCCCCAGTTCCCGTCCTCCCCACCACCCCCGTCGACTCCCCCGCCGGACCAGGACCCGGAGGCCGGTGGTGGCGGTTAGGTTCGGAGTAGGTGTAGACGTACGAGGGAAAGTGCATCTGACATGACTCAGCCTCGGCTGCTCGGTGGCCGTTACGAGCTCGATGGCGTCGTCGGGCGCGGCGGCATGGCCGAGGTCTACCGCGCCAAGGACCTGCGGCTGGACCGTATCGTCGCGGTCAAGACCCTCCGCTCCGACCTGGCCCGCGACCCGGTCTTCCAGGCCCGGTTCAGCCGTGAGGCCCAGTCGGCCGCCTCGCTGAACCACCCGTCGGTCATCGCCGTGTACGACACCGGCGAGGACCAGGTGGGCGACACCTCCATCCCGTACATCGTGATGGAGTACGTCGAGGGGCACACCCTGCGCGACCTGCTCCGGGAGAACCGGCGGCTGGTGCCCGAGCGGGCGCTGGAGATCACCGACGGGATCCTGCGGGCGCTGGACTACAGCCACCGCGGCGGCATCATCCACCGGGACATCAAGCCCGCCAACGTGATGCTGACCCGCAGCCACGAGGTCAAGGTGATGGACTTCGGCATCGCCCGCGCGATGGCCGACTCCGCCGCCACGATGACGCAGACCGCCCAGGTGATCGGCACCGCCCAGTACCTGTCGCCGGAGCAGGCCCGCGGCGAGCGCGTCGACGCCCGCAGCGACCTGTACTCCACCGGCTGCGTGCTGTACGAGCTGCTGACCGGGCGGCCCCCGTTCACCGGTGACTCGCCGGTGGCGATCGCCTACCAGCACGTCCGGGAGGAGCCGATCCCGCCGTCCCAGGTGGATCCGGACATCCCGCAGTGGTGCGACCACATCGTCCTGAAGGCGATGGCGAAGGACCCCGCGCACCGCTACCAGAGCGCCGCGGAGTTCCGCGCCGACATCCAGCGCGCGATGCAGGGCATGCCGGTCGCGGCGAACGCGGCGTCCACCATGCTGATGGGCGGCGCGGTGCAGGGCACCCAGGTGATGAACCCGGTGCCCGGCGGGCCCGGCGGCCCTCCGCAGCACCGCATGCAGCGCCCCATGAACACCGGGTACGACCTGCCGCCCGTGCAGTACGAGGACCCCGAGCCCGAGCGCGGCAACGGTAAGAAGGTCGCGATCTGGGCGCTGGTGATCGTGCTGTTCATCGGTGGCGCCGCGGGCATCGGTTACGCCCTGTCCGGCGGCGGCGGTGACGGCGGCCCGTCGGCCTCCCCGTCCTCCACCGTCGAGGCGGTCGAGGTGCCCGACCTGGAGAACAAGCGGCAGGCCGACGCCGAGGAGGCGCTGGAGAAGGCCGGGCTGAAGGTCGGCTCGGTCAACGAGGAGTTCAGCGACGACGTCCGCGCGGGCCGCGTGATCAGCACCGACCCGTCGGCGGGCGAGACCGTCGAGCGCGGCACCGAGGTCACCCTGACCGTCTCCAAGGGCCGTAAGGCGCCGGAGAAGGTCCTGGTGCCGGACGTGTCCCGGCAGCCGGCCGACAACGCCGCGCAGACCCTCCGGCAGGCGGGCTTCGAGGTCTCCCGGCGCAACATGCCGTCCTCGGAGGTCGAGAAGGGCATGGTCATCCAGACCACCCCGGGCGCCGGGCAGGAGGCCACCAAGGGCTCCACGGTCATCATCTACGTCTCGTCCGGCCCCGAGTCGGTGGCGGTGCCGAACGTGGTCGGCCAGACCGAGGCGGACGCGACCCGGACGCTGCGGGCGGCGGGCCTGGAGGTGCAGGTGGTGCCGCAGCCGAGGACCTCGCCGGACCAGGTGGAGGGTACGGTCACCCGGCAGAGCCTGCAGCCGGGGCAGCAGGTGCCGCCCGGCACGACGGTGATCATCTACGTGGTGCAGGCCGGCGGGGACCCGGGGGGCGGCCCGCCCGGCGGCGACTGACCGGTCAGGACCATGGGACCCCGCCTCCTCCTCGCGAGGGGCCGGGGTTCCGGCGTTTCACGGAGTCCGGGCACGGGGTCCGGGCACGGGGTCCGGGCACGGGGTCCGGACATGGGTCCGGGCATGGGTCCGGGCATGAAGGAGGGCTTCCGCCACTCGGGGGCAATGGCGGAAGCCCTCAATGGGTGATTCGCGAGCAAGGCACCGTTTGTTACGCGGGTCGGCCGAATTTTTCCGCCGGGTTCCCGCCGTGGGGGTGCCCGGTGGCGGAACCGCAGGTCGTGAGCCAGTTGGCGAGGAGGCGGTGGCCGCCTTCGGACAGCACGGACTCGGGGTGGAACTGGACGCCCTCGATGGGCCGGGCGCGGTGCCGCAGGCCCATGACGACGCCGTCGGAGGTGCGCGCGGTGACCTCCAGGGCCTCGGGGAGGCCGCCGGGCTCCACGGCGAGGGAGTGGTACCGGGGCGCGGTGAACGGGTCCGGCAGGCCCGCCAGGACGCCCGTACCGTTGTGGTGGACGGCGCTGGTGTAGCCGTGGAGGAGTTCGGGGGCCCGGGACACCGGCGCGCCGTAGACGTGGGCGATGATCTGGTGGCCGAGGCACACGCCCAGCAGCGGCGTGCGGCGGCGGTCGGCGTCGCGCACCAGGTCGAGGCAGACGCCGGTGTCGGCGGGGTGCCCGGGGCCGGGGCTGAGCAGGACGCCGTCGGCCTCGGCGGCGTCGGCGACGGTGACGTCCGAGCGGTCCTTCACCACGCAGTCGGCGCCCAGCTCCAGCAGGTACTGGACGATGTTGAACACGAAGCTGTCGTGGTTGTCGACCACCAGCACCCGGGGGGCCATCGTCACCGTCCCGTGGGCGTGGAGGTCACCGCGGGGCGGCCGTCCCGGTGCTCGACGGTGTTGCGGTCGAACTGGAGCCTGGACTCGGCCCACGGGAACACGACGTACCAGAGCAGCAGCAGGACGGCGAGCGCCAGCCCGGCCGCGATCGCGCCGCGGACCGGCCCCTCGCCGGGCAGGTGCCGCCAGATCCACGCGTACATGGGGTGAGCCTCCTCCTCAGCCCGCCGTGGCGGTCGCCGGCCGCCGGGGGCGTTCCTCCACCAGGGTGCCGAACACGATGAGCCGTTTGGCCGCCGAGTACTTGGGGTGGCAGGTGGTCAGCGTGATGAGCCGCTGGGTGGGCTTGCGGCGGGGATGGAACGGGACCGGTGCGGTGACCTCGACGGCGGACGGCCGGACGATGCGGTGCCCGGTGACCTTGTAGACGTACTGCTTGCGGCGTGTGTCGACCAGGATACGGTCGCCCGGATCCAGCTTGTCGATCCGGTTGAACGGCGCCGAGTAGGTGGTGCGGTGGCCGGAGACGACGAAGTTGCCCAGTTGCCCCGGCAGCGCGCTGCCCGGGTAGTGGCCGGGCCCCTTGCGCAGGTCGCCGGGCTCCACGCCCTCGATCACCACGTAGCGGTAGTCGTCGCCGAGCTTGGGGATGCGCAGCAGCGCCAGGCCCTTGCCGAGCCGGACCCGTTCGGTGGTGACCCGCTGGGCGGGAGCGCTCCAGGACTCCAGCAGCTCGTCGCTGAGCCGGTCCTGCTGTTCCCTGGTGTACCGGCCGGTGCCCCACAGCTCGTACGTCATGAACAGCAGCAGGATCAGCCCGGCGGTGATGCACAGCTCGCCGAGACCACGGATGATGGCTCGCAGTGTTCCGCCCCCGTTTCCCTTGGGTGTCCTGGCACGAGTATCCGGGACCGGGGCGGTGAACGTGGTGATGAGCGCGGGGGGAACACCGCGCGTCCGCGCACGTTCTGGTGTCGTGCTCTCGCCCGGCCGCCCGTCAGGCCGTACTCTGCTCACCAGCGACTACGCTTGTCCGGCAGAACACGCATGCGCGGACCGTCGCGCGCCCGCCGTCCGCCCGAGGAGATCGAGCCACCGTGGCCAAGTCGAAAGTGCGCAAGAAGGCCGTCTACACGCCGCCGCAGAAGTCCCAGAAGGTCGAGGTCAGCCCGCGCTGGCTGGTGCCGACCATGCTCACCCTGTGGCTGGTGGGCCTGATCTGGATCGCCACCTTCTACGTGACGGCGAGCACCGGCACCGACGTGCCGGTGATGTCGGACCTGGGCAACTGGAACCTGGGGATCGGCTTCGGGGCCATCATCCTGGGGGTCGTCCTCTCCACCCGCTGGCGCTAGCGGCCGGTACCCAGGTTCGGGCGGTTCTAATCCACGAGAGTTATCCACAGGCTGTGGACGGTGGGGAGAACCGCCGCCGGGGTCCCGTACTCACAGCACGGTGACCCCGGCGAGCTGCGAGGTCTTGACGACCACCAGCGCGGCCAGCAGCACCAGCGTCCCCGCCGTCACCGCGGCGTGCAGCAGCGTCCGGTGCCGGTCCCCGGTCCGCCCGGGCGGCAGGAACGCGTACCCGGTGGCCAGCGCCCCGCCGACCAGCAGGCCGCCCAGGTGGCCCTCCCAGGAGATGCCGGGCACGCTGAACGTGATCACCAGGTTGAGCACCAGCAGGAAGACGATGCCGCCCGCCGGGGCCCGCAGCCGCTTGGCGATCACGAAGAACGCCCCGAACAGCCCGAAGATCGCCCCGGACGCGCCGACCGCCGCGCCCGCCGGGTCGACCAGGTAGAGCAGCACCGACCCGCCGAGCGCCGACAGCAGGTACAGGGCGGTGAACCGCCACCGGCCCAGCACCTGCTCCAGCTGCGGCCCGATCGCCCACAGCGCCCACATGTTGAAGATGATGTGGCCGATGCCGAACGACGCCTCGGGCGGCGAGTGCAGGAACGCGGCGGTGATCAGCCGGTACCACTCCCCGTCGGCGACCCCGCCCGGCAGCACCACGCCGAACCGGTCGGTCGCCACGCCGAGCATGGCGTACTCGTCCACGATCCGCGACGAGCCGATCTCCGCCACGTACACCAGCAGGTTCAGCGCGATCAGCGTGTAGGTGACCACGGGGGTGACCGAGACCTGCCCCCCGAAGATCGTGCGGGGCTGCCGGACCGAGCGGTTGCCCTCCCGGACGCACTCCACGCACTGGTGGCCCACCGCCGCGTCCCGCATGCAGTCAGGGCAGATGTACCGGTCGCACCGGGTGCACCGGACATAGGTCTCCCGTCCCGGATGGCGGTAGCAGGTCGGGGCCTCGGTGGGAGTCCCGGGGGGCTCTGCGTTCACCGGTCACGCTCCTCGCCGGGGTGCGTTCGCGCTGGTCCTCACACCCTGTACTACGACTGACGACGCTCGATCGTCACCGACTCGATCGTAATGTCCTGCACGGGCCGGTTACGCGGTCCGGTGGGGACCTTGGCGATCCGGTCGACCACGTCCTGACCGGAGATCACCTCGCCGAAGATGGTGTGGCCGCCGGTCAGGTGCGCGGTCTGCTCCACCGACAGGGTGATGAAGAACTGCGACCCGTTGGTGTTCGGCCCGGCGTTGGCCATGGCGAGCAGGTACGGCCGGTCGAACGCCCGGCCGGACTGGAACTCGTCCTTGAACTTGTAGCCGGGGCCGCCGGTGCCGGTGCCGAGCGGGTCGCCGCCCTGGATCATGAAGCCGTCGATCACCCGGTGGAAGATCGTGCCGTCGTACAGGGGACTGGTGGACGGCTGGCCGGTGCGCGGGTCCGTCCACTGCCGCGACCCCTCAGCCAGGCCCACGAAGTTGGCCACCGTCTCGGGCGCCTCCGTCGGGAACAGCCTGAGGACGATGGGCCCCAGGGTGGTGTTCATGGTCGCGATGAGTTCCTCAGCCATGGAAAGGCCGCCTTCCTTCGTCGGGACGCCCGCCGTCGCCGTCCGGGGAGGCGGGCCGCGAGATCCGGCCCCGCGGGCCGGTCGAACGCCTACCGTGCGTGATCGCATCATCCCACGGCCGGGGTTTACCCCGCGCACCGAGGGAACGAGTGGCGGCAGTACCTCGCAGACAGGGAGGGTAGCGTGTCCCCTTTGATCACAGTCCGCCGTAAGCCCCAGGTGCGCATCGACACCTCACGGCTGGCCCGGATGCAGGAGGCGGCCCGGCAGGGCGCCACCGGCGCGGCGGGGCGGATCGGCCCCGCGGCCCAGCGTTCGCGTGAGTACGCCGCCGGCCGGATGCTCGACGCCCGGGGCTGGAGCGCCCCGCGGCTGGAGCGGGCGGCCGGGTACGTCGAGCAGCGGCTCGCGCCGCGCGTGAGCTCGTTCCTGACCGACACCGCGCACCGCATCGAGCCTCCGAAGCCCCCGAACCGCGCACGTAACGCCGGACTGGTGATGCTGGCGACGGTCGCCGCGCTGGGCGCCGCCGGTGCCGCCATGACGCGCCGCAACGTCGACCAGCCGCTGCACGAGCAGGTGCCCGAGCCGACTCCGGCGGGCAACGGAGGCACGCCGGCGCACTAGCGGACGGGCGTGTCCCGGCGCCCGCCGGTCCACGGCGGGCTCCTGCCCATGTCACCCGGGCCCCCTCCCAACCGGGGGCTACCTACGGGTAGCGTGTGCGCATGTCGCTGAAACACGTTCTGGCCACCGGGGCCCGGCGTCTTCTCCACTCGGCCGTGCACCGGGGCTGGGAGTGGGTTCAACGGCACGGCGAGATCACGCCGTCCACCCCCGGCCGGCGGCGGTTCGCCTACTTCGGCGAGGGCGCGTGCATCGGGTTCCCGGCGGGCGCGATCTACGGGGAGCCGTGGATCTCGATCGGTGACCACACCCTGTTCGGCACCCACTGCACCCTGTCGGCCGGGTTCGTGCCGGGGCTGGACCTCGGGCCCGACCTGGTGGTCAGGATCGGCGGCAGCTGCTCGATCGGCCGGGGCACCCACATCGTGGGCCACCAGTCCATCGAGATCGGCGACGACGTGTTCACCGGCCCCAACGTCTACATCACCGACCAGAACCACAGCTACGGCGACCTGGAGATGCCGATCGGCCGCCAGTGGCCGGAGAACAACCCGGTGGTGATCGGGGACGGCTGCTGGATCGGCACCGGCGCGATCATCCTGCCCGGCACCCGCCTCGGCCGGAACGTGGCCGTCGCCGGCGGCGCCGTGGTGCGCGGCGAGTTCCCCGACCACTGCGTCATCGCCGGGGTCCCCGCCAAGATCGTCCGCCGGTACGACCCCGAGGAGGGCTGGCTCCCCCCCATGCGCCCCCGCACCCCCCTGGTCACCCAGGAGGAGTTCGCCATGCTCACGGTGGGCGGCCAGCAGGGCCTCCAGCTCATCCAGGACCGCCTCCGCGAGGAGACCACCGAGGCCCTGCGCGAACGCCTCCACCCCGACTCCCCGGGCCTCAACGGCGCCCTCACCAACGGCAACGGCCACTCCACCGAGAACGGCACCCCGGCCGCCTGACCCCCGCCCCGCATGGAGGGTGAGACGGGGACGGCCCGCCGGGCGGGTGCCGGGCGGGCCGTCGTGGGTGTCTCGGGTCAGCTGGGGTGGGGGGTTCGGCGCTGGCCGTGGGGCTTGTGGGGGCGGTCGCCGTGGGAGCGGCGGCGGTCGGTGTCCGTACGCTCGCGGTGGCCTTCCCGGTGGCCTTCGCGGTGGCCTTCGCGGTGGGCGCCGGGGCGGCGGCCACGGCCGTTGGCGGGGCGGCCTCCGCGTCCGCGGCGGGGGGAGTCCGGGACGATGGGCTCGGTGATGGGCTCGCCGCTCGGGGGTCGGGCCCCGGTGAGGCGGGCCAGGGTCTCGTCGCCCGCGGAGACCTTGACCCGGTTGGCCTCGACGCCCGCGCGGCGGGTCATCGCGGCCGTCGAGCGGACCTGGTGGGGAAGGACGAGGGTGACGACCGTTCCGCGCTCACCGGCGCGGGCGGTGCGGCCCGCGCGGTGCATGTAGTCCTTGTGGTCGGCGGGCGGGTCGATGTGCAGGACCAGGCTGACGTCGTCCACGTGGATCCCCCGGGCGGCCACGTCGGTGGCGACCAGCACGCTGATGGAGCCCTCGCGGAACTCGGCCAGCGTCCGGGTGCGCAGGCCCTGGCTCTTGCCGCCGTGCAGCGCCCCGGCGCGGACGCCGACCTGGGCGAGCTGCTTGGCGAGGCGGTCCACGCCGTGCTTGGTCCGGGCGAACAGGATCGTCCGGCCCTCCCGGTTGGCGATCTCGGCGGTGATGGCGGTCTTGTCGCGCGGGGCGATGAGCAGCAGGTGGTGGTCCATGGTGGCCACCGGCTCGTCCACCGGCCCGATCGCGTGCGTGACCGGGTCGTTCAGGTACCGCCTGACCAGGACGTCCACGTCCTTGTCGAGGGTGGCCGAGAACAGCAGCCGCTGCCCGCCGGGGCGGGCGGCGTCGAGGATGTCGGTGACGTCGGGCAGGAAGCCCATGTCGGCCATGTGGTCGGCCTCGTCCAGCACCACGACGTCCACGTCGCCGAGGTCGCAGGCGCCCTGGCGCATGAGGTCCTTGAGGCGGCCGGGGGTGGCGACCAGCACCTCGACGCCGCGGCGCAGCGCGTCGATCTGCTTGAACATCGAGGTCTGGCCGATGACGGTCTTGAAGCGCAGGCCCAGCGCCCGGCCGAGCGGCTCCAGGTTGGTCTGCACCTGCTGGGCCAGCTCGCGGGTCGGGACCAGGATGAGGGCCCGGGGCCGCCGCGACTGCGCCCGGCGTCCGGCGACGCGGGCGAGCAGCGGCAGGCCGAACGCGAGGGTCTTGCCGGACCCGGTCTTGCCGCGGCCGAGCACGTCGCGTCCGGCGAGGACGTCGGGGATGGCCGCCGCCTGGATCGGGAACGGGGAGTCGATGCCCTGGCGGGCCAGGGCGGCGACGAGGTCGTCGGGGAGGCCGAGCTCGGTGAACGAGGGCACGGCGATGTTCTCCGGGTCGAGGCCCGGAGCGTGGGCAACTGTCACGCACTACCTTCCGGAGGGGGGCACGTCCGGAGAAGGCACCACGGATGGAAGTCGGTGGGCTGCAAGGACGAGCCTGACGCGCGGGGCGTCATCAGAGTGATTCGCCAAGTCTAACGTCGCTGCTGTACCGCGTTATGCCCGAGCGGAAGGGTTTTCCCGTGGGGCCTGGGTCACAGGCCCCTCCGGTCAGCACGCGCAGGACGGTCCGGAGACGGGGGCGGTGAGCGCGTCGGCCGGCCTGCGGGTCACCACACCGGCGCCGTTCTCGACGGGGAAGCCCTCCCGCGCCCAGTACTCGAACCCGCCGATCATCTCCTTGACCGGGATGCCGAGCCGGGCGAACTCCAGTGCCGCCTTCGTGCCGCCGTTGCAGCCGGGGCCCCAGCAGTAGACGACCACGGTGTCGCCCGGCCGGACGACCTCGTGGGCCCGGGCGGCGATCTCGGCGGTGGGCAGGTGGACGGCCTGGGGCACGTGCCCCTGGTTCCAGCTCTCCCGGCTGCGGGAGTCCACCACTGCCAGGCCGGGGGTACCGGCGGCGAGGTCGGCGGCCACGTCTGACACGTCGGTCTCGAACGCCAGCCGCGCCGCGAAGTGGGCGACGGCCTCGGCGGGGGCGGCGGCGGGGATCGCGGTGGTGTGCATACGAGGCTCCCTTCCGGACGTCTTTCGGACACCTCAGATCCTGGCTTTCGGCCCTGATCCGTCCCAGTGGCGTGAACGCCCCATACCGCTAAGATCTCGCCATGCTGCTGAACACCCCGGCCCGCCGTCCCTCCGTGGCGGTGCTCGCCTTCGACGGGATGGCGCCCTTCGAGCTGGGCTCGGTGGTGGAGATCTTCGGGCTGCCCCGGCCCGAGCTGGACGTTCCCTGGTACGAGCTGCGGGTCTGCGCCGAGGAGCCCGGCCGCCCGCTGCGGTCGCTCGGCGGGCTGTCCCTGACGGCCGAGTACGGCCTCGACGCGTTCGCCTCGGCCGACACCGTCATGGTCGTCGCGGTCCCGGACGTGCGCGGGGAGGTCTCGCCCGCCGTGGTGGAGGCCCTCCGGGCGGCCCACGCGCGCGGCTCCCGGGTCGTGTCGATCTGCTCGGGCGCCTTCGCGCTGGCGGCGGCGGGACTTCTGGACGGCCGTATCGCCACCACTCACTGGCGGTATGCGGAGCTGCTGCGGCGCCGCCATCCCCGGGTCCGGGTGGATCCGGACGTGCTGTACGTGGACGACGGCGACATCCTCACCAGCGCGGGCAGCGCCGCCGGTCTCGACCTGTGCCTGCACCTCGTACGGAAGGACCATGGGGCGCGGGTCGCCAACGCGGTGGCCCGGCGGCTCGTCATCCCGCCGCACCGCGAGGGCGGCCAGGCCCAGTACGTCGAGGCGGCCGTGCCCGAACCGGCCCAGGACGACGCTGTGGCGCGCAGCATGGCCTGGGCACTGGATCACCTGGCCTCGCCCATCACGGTGGCCGACATGGCGCGTGAGGCGCATATGGCCCCACGGACGTTCATCCGCCACTTCGGCCGCCAGACGGGGACGAGCCCGCTGCGGTGGGTCATCGTCCAGCGGGTGATGGCGAGCCTGCCGCTGCTGGAGTCCGGCACGATGTCGATCGAGGAGGTCGGCGCGGCCGTGGGTTTCGACAGCCCGGTCACGTTCCGCCACCACTTCACGCGGGTCCTGAAAACCTCACCGTCCGCCTACCGCCGTACGTTCCGTGCCGAAAAGGTGTCGTAACCCGCGGCTCCTACCCTGACTGCATGGTCACGATCTCTCCCGAGGCCCTCGGCGACCCCGACGCCCAGGCCCTCATCGCACGCCTCAACGCCGAACTGACCGAGCTGTACCCCGACCCGAACGACCGGCATTTCGGCCTGACCGAAGAGCAGGTGTCGGGGGACAACGGCGTGTTCCTGCTGGCCCGCCGCGACGGTGTGCCCGTGGGCTGCGGTGCGCTCCGCCGGATCGCTCCCACGACGGGCGAGATCAAGCGCATGTACGTCTCCCCCGCCGCCCGGGGCGCGAAGGTCGGCCGTCGCCTGCTGGAGGAGCTGGAACGGCAGGCGCACGCCCTGAGCATCACCCGCGTCGTCCTGGAGACCGGCCCGCACCAGAAGGAGGCCCTGGGCCTGTACGACAGCGCGGGCTACCGTCCGATCCCGGCGTGGGGCGAGTACGTGAACTCCCCTCTGAGCATCTGCCTCGGCAAGGACCTCACCTGAGCGGGCCGTGCTCGGGGGCGTCCCGGAGGCGGCGGGGAAGGACTGTCGTACCCGGCCGCTAGCGTGCGGTCCCGGACCTTGAGGAGGCGGTCACCGTGAACTGGACGCTGGAAGTCGTGCAGGTCCCCGTGTCGGACATCGACCGGGCGAAGGAGTTCTACGCCGAGCGGCTGGGGTTCGCCGTGGACCACGACACCACGGGCAGTGGCGACATCCGCGTGGTGCAGCTGACGCCGCCGGGGTCCGGGTGCTCCATCGTGCTGAGCAAGGGCATGGTCGAGATGGAGCCCGGCTCCCTGAAGGGCGTCCAGCTCGTCGTTCCCGACGTGCGCCGGGCACGGGCCGAGCTGGTGGAGCGCGGGGTGGAGGTGAGCGAGGTCAGGTACGCCGACAAGTCCGGGTTCCGGGCCGCCACCGACGACGACCTCAACAACACCGGGTTCGTGTTCTTCGACGACCCCGACGGCAACGCGTGGGCCGTCCAGCAGATCACCTCCCGGGCCTAGCCATGGCGACGGAGCCGACCGCCGAGCGGTTCACCGAGCGGCTGGAGGAGCTGGCCACCCCGGAGCAGCGCCGGGAGATCCGGCGTTACTTCAAGGCCGGTGAGGCCGACGACTTCCTCGGCGTGCGGATGAGCCAGGTGTTCACGCTCGCCAAGGAGTTCCTCGACATGCCGCTCAGCGAGGTCGAGCGGCTCCTGGTCAGTCCCGTCCACGAGGCCCGCGCGGGCGCGCTCAGCATCATGGACAAGCAGGCCCGCCGCAAACGCACCCCCGAGACCCGCCGCCGCGAGCTGTACGACCTGTACCTGCGCCACCTCGACCACATCGACAACTGGGACCTCGTCGACCTCGCCGCGCCGCACGTCGTCGGCGGCTACCTGTACGACAAGCCCCGCGACGTCCTCTACGAGCTGGCCGGGTCGCAGAACGTGTGGGCACGCCGCACCGCCGTCTACAGCACCCTGTACTTCGCCCGGCAGAACGACCTGGACGACGTCTTCGGCATCGCGGAGACCCTCCTCGCCGACGAGCACGACCTGATCCAGAAGGCGGTGGGCACGATGCTGCGCGAGGCGGGCCGCAAGGACCGGCCACGCCTGCTGGCGTTCCTCGACGAGCACGCCCCCGCGATGCCTCGCATCATGCTCCGCTACGCCATCGAGCACCTCGACAAAGAGGTGCGCGACCACTACCGAGGGCTGAAGACGGCCTGACCGGAGGACACGTCATGGGCAAGGTGGTCTTCGACATCAGCATGTCCCTCGACGGCTTCGTCACCGCCGCCGACCGCACACCCGACGAACCCCTCGGGGCCGGTGGCCAACGCCTGCACGACTGGGCGTTCGGCGACGACGAACGCAACCGCGCGTTCCTCCAGCGGACCATCGGCTCCCTCGGCGCGGTCATCGCCGGCCGCCGGACCTACGACGACTCGATCCGCTGGTGGGGCCCCGACGGCCCGAGCGGCGCCGCCCGCGTCCCCACCTTCGTCGTCACCCACCACCCGCCCCCCACCGTGCCCGACGACGGCGTGTACGTCTTCGCCACCGACGGCATCCACGACGCCCTGGAACGCGCGAAAGCCGTCGCCGCCGACCGGACCATCAGCATCATGGGCGGCCCCGACATCGCCCACCAGTACCTCACCGCGGGCCTCGTCGACGAGATCTCCATCCACATCGTCCCCGTCCTGTTCGGCGCCGGCCTCCGCCTCTTCGAGGACCCCACCACCCCCCACATCTCCCTCGAGCCCCTGAACGTCACCCACACCCCCACCGCCGTCCACACCCTCTACCGGGTCCTGAAGTAGCCCGCACCCCCGGCACGTGGCACCACGCCCACGGCGATCTCAGAGGCCGCACCCGTCGGCGGCCTCCGCCTTTCCGAGGACCCCAGGCGGGCGCGTCGTCTCAGGACTGTGGGGTTCGGCGGAGTAGCCAGATGAGGTAGGGGGTGCCGATGAGGGCGGTGACGACGCCTACGGGGATTTCGGAGGGGGCCATGAGGGAGCGGCCGACCGCGTCGGCGACCACGACGAGTACGGCGCCCAGGAGGGCTGCCATCGGGGCGACCCGGGCGGTGCCGGTGCCCGCGATGCGGCGTGCCAGGTGGGGGGCGACCAGGCCCACGAAGCCGATGGCGCCCACGGCGGCGGCGGTTCCGGCGGCGAGCGCGGCGCCCGCCGCCAGCAGGGCCAGCCGGGCGCGGCCCAGCGACAGGCCGAGGGAGCGGGGCAGGTCGTCGCCGAGTTCGAGCAGGTCCACGGAACGGGCCGACACGGTGACGGCGACCGCCGCCAGCACGGGGACGGCGAGCCAGGGCAGCGAGTCGAAGCCGCGCGCGTAGGTGCTCCCGGCGAGCCAGGTCAGGGCCGAGGCGATGTTCATCTGCGCGCTGCTGACCATGACGTAGGTGACGGCCATCGTGGTGGCCGCCATGCCGATGCCGACGAGGACCACGCGGGTGGGGTCGAGTCCGCCGCCGCCGCGCGCGATGAGGACGACCAGGGCCAGGGCGAGCGCGCCGCCGGCCGCGGCGGCGAGCGGCAGCATGATGGCGGGGGCCGCCGGGATCACCAGGATGACCAGCACCGCACCGGCCGAGGCCCCGCCGGTGATCCCGACCAGGGACGGTTCGGCCAGGGGGTTGCGCACCACGGCCTGGATCGCCACCCCGCCGACGGCCAGGCAGGCACCGGCCACGGCGGCCACCACGATGCGCGGGAACCGGTAGGACACCACCGACTCGGCCATCGTCTCCCCGGACCCGGTCAGGACGGCGGCGAGCTGACCCCAGCCGACGCCGACGTCACCGACCCGCAGCCCCACGAGCACCGCGGCGACCAGGGCCGCCAGCCCCAGGCCGAGGGCCACCGGGAACCGTGCCCGCCCTGGTGAGGCGGCGGTGACGGCGGCTCCGGTGTCGGCGTCTCCGGTGGCCACGCGACGGGCCAGCAGGATGAACACCGGCCCGCCCACCAGCGCCGTGACCACACCCACCGGCAGCTCGCCGTACCCGGCCGAGGGCGGACGGACGATCTGCGCGGCGGCGTCGGCGGTGAGCAGCAGCGCGGCGCCCAGCATCCCGGCCAGCGGGAGCAGCGCCGCGTGCGCCCGCACGCCCAGCAGCCGGACCGCCACCGGGGCGACCAGGCCGACGAAGCCGATCGGACCGGCGACCGTCACCGCCGCCGCCGCGAGCAGCACCGCCAGCGTCAGCGCCGCCAGCCGGATCCGGGCCACCCGGACACCCAGTGCCTCGGCCGTCTGGTCGCCCAGCGCCAGCAGGTCGAGCGGCCTGGCCAGCAGCGGAGCCGCCAGCACGGCGGCGGCGACCACCGCGCCGACCGCGAGCGGCCGGTCCAGGCCGGACTGGAGCAGCGTGCCGTTCCCCCAGAAGAAGACCCCCTGCGTTCGCCGCTCGTCCAGCATCTGCAGGAACTCTGCGACGGACGTCGCGGCGAGCTGGACGGTCGCACCCGCGAGCAGCACCTTGCCCGGCGTGGCGACGCTCCCGGCGATGAGCAGGTAGACGAGCCCGACGGCGAGCAGCGCCCCGGCGAACGCGGCGATGCCGGTGCCCAGCAGCCCGAAGCCCGCACCGGTGAACAGCAGCGCGGTCACCGCCAGGTACGCGCCCGCGTTGGCGCCCAGGGTTTCGGGTGCGGCGAGCGGGTTGCGTGTGGCGCCCTGGATAAGGGCACCCGAAACCCCGAGGGCGACACCCGCGACGAGCCCGGCGAGCGTACGCGGGATGCGGCTTCCGGTGAGCACCGCCCTGGTGTGCTCGTCGGCGTCGCCCATCGCGGCGTTCAGGACGTCGCCCACTCCCACCCCGGCGGCGCCCAGCCCGAGGTGGACGACGGCCACCCCGGCGAGGACGAGCGCCACCACGCCGCTCACCAGCGGTGCCGGTGAGCGGCGTGCGCGGACGGCCTCGGTCGTCATGGAACGACGTCAGGCCTTGAACGCCTTGGCGGCCTCTTCCAGCAACTTCGAGGCCGACAGGGGGCCGCCGAAGTACCAGGTGCCCGGGTCGATCGGCACCGCCCGCCCGGCCTTGACGAAGCCGAGGTCCTTCCACACGGCGTTGTCCTTCAGCGCGCCGGTGAACGGGTCGTCCTTGGCGTTGGCGGTGTAGAGGAACGTGGCGGAGGCGGGGACCTTGGTGAGGCCCTCCACGCCGACGGTGGTCATGCCCCAGGCGTCGGGCTTGCCCTTCCAGCCGTTCTTCAACCCGGCCAGGTTGAGGACCTGGGCGGCCAGCGCGTCGTCGCCGAGGAGGCGGATGGTCGGCGTGCCGTTGACGCTGAAGCCCATGGCCAGCACGTACTCGGAGCCCGCCTTGCCGGCCTTGGCCAGGCGCGCCTTCACGGCGGCGGCCGTGGTGTCGATCCTGGAGAACACCTCGGCGGCCTTGTCCTGCTTGCCGACGGCCTTGGCCAGTTCGGTGAAGGTGGCCTTGAGGTGCTGGAGCTGTGGCTTGTCGGTATAGGTGAACGACACGACCGGCGCGATGGCCTTGAGCTGGTCGTAGTTGGCCTTGGACCGGGCCTCGTCCACGACGATCAGGTCGGGCTTCAGCGCGCGGATCTTCTCCAGGCTCGGCTCCTGGCGCGTTCCAACGTCGGCGACGCTCGCGGGAAGCGCGGCGCCGGGCGCGGTGACCCACTCGCCGTAGGTCTCGCTGTCGGCGTTGCCGACGGGCGTGACACCGAGGGCCAGCAGCTCCTCGGTGTGCACCCATTCGAGCGAGACGACCCTGGTGGCGGGCTTGCTCAGGGTGACGGGGCCGCGGGCGGTGGTGACGGTGATCGCCCCCTTGCCGCCCCCGTCGCCGCCACCCGTACCGCCGTTGTTCTGGTCGTCCACGCTGCCGCCGCAGGCGGC
>DATADI010000193.1:0-12816 GCA_036258615.1 Thermomonospora sp.
CCCGGCGGGGCGGGCCGCTCCGGCCGCGGACCTGACCGCCGCAGACCCGCGGCGATGACCTCCGCGAGGTGAACCGGCACGTGCCCGGTGCCCGACTCCTGCTCGACCTGGGTTCGGCAGCTGAACCCGTCGGCCAGGACCAGGGTGCCGGGCGCGGCCTCGCGGACCGCCGGGAGCAGGCCCAGTTCGGCGACGTCCCGGGAGACCCGGTAGTGGCCCCGCGTGAAGCCGAAGTCGCCCGCCAGCCCGCAGCATCCCGCGTCGAGCACCTCCGCCTGGACCCCGGCCTTCTGCAGCAGCCGCTGGTCGGCCTCGAAGCCGATGACGGCGTACTGGTGACAGTGCCGCTGCACGACGGCCCGCATCCCGGCGGGCTCGACCTGCGGGGGCCGCCAGTCGGGCGCGCGCTCCTCCAGCACCTGCGCCAGGGTCCGGGTCTGGTCGGCCAGCCGCCGCACGTCGGGATCACCGTCCAGCAGGTCGGCGGCGTCGGAGCGGAGCACGGCGGTGCAGCTCGGTTCCAGGCCCACGACCGGGACACCGCGCCGCAGGTCGTCGCGCAGCACGTCGAGGGTGCGGCGCAGCACACGGCGCGCGACGTCGAGCTGCCCGGTGGAGATCCACGTCAGCCCGCAGCACACCGCCCGGCCGGGCACCCTCACCCGGAATCCGGCGGCCTCCAGCACCTCCACGGCCGCCCGCCCGATGCCGGGGGTGAAGGAGTTGGTGAACGTGTCGGGCCACAGCAGCACCTCGCCGCGTGCCCCGTCACCACGCGGTGTGCGTCCCCGCCACCAGGAGGTGAAGCGTCGTTCGGCGAACAGCGGCAGGTCCCGTTCGGGGGCGACGCCGCCCGCGGCCTTGATCGCACGGTCCAGCAGCGGCATGTGGGTCAGCGCGTTGACAGTGCCGGGCGCCATCCCCGCCACGGCCGCCCAGACCGGCAGCCAGCCCATCGAGTAGTGCGCCAGGGGACGCAGCCGTCCGGCGTAGTGGTGGTGCAGGAACTCGGCCTTGTAGGTGGCCATGTCCACGTTGACCGGGCAGTCGGCCTTGCAGCCCTTGCACGCCAGGCACAGGTCCAGCGCGTCCCGCACGGCGGTGGAACGCCACCCGTCACCGATCGGGGAGTCGTTGCGCAGCATCTCGAACAGCAGTCGCGCGCGGCCACGGGTGGAGTGCTCCTCCTCGCGCGTCACCCGGTAGCTGGGGCACATCACGCCGCCCTCCAGCGAACGGCACTTACCGACCCCCACGCATCGGGCGGCGGCACCGCTGAACCGGTCACCGTCCTGGGGATAGGCGAACGCCGTCCTGGGGTCGGCGGGGCGGTAGTCCTTGCCGAGCCGGAGGTTCGCGTCCAGCGGGTTCGGGGAGACGACCTTCCCCGGGTTCATCATGTCGCCGGGGTCGAACAGCCCCTTGAGCCGCCCGAACGCCTCGATCAGCTCCGGGCCGAACATCCGCTCCAGCAGCTCTCCCCGGGCCTGGCCGTCGCCGTGCTCACCCGACAGCGACCCGCCGTACTCGACCACCAGGTCCGCCGCCCGCTCCACGAACGCCCGCATCCTGGCGATGCCCCGTGCCGACTCCAGATCGAACGGGACGTTGGTGTGCACGCACCCATGACCGAAGTGCCCGTACAACGACGGCTCGCCGTAGCCGAACTCGTGGAACAGCCCCCTCAGGTCCCGCAGATAGTCGCCGAGCCGTTCGGGCGGGACCGCCGAGTCCTCCCAGCCCGGCCACGTGTCGGGCTCGTCGGGCACGTGCGCGGTCGCGCCGAGCCCCGACTCGCGTACCTGCCAGAGCTGCCGCTGGTGTTCCGGGTCGTCGAACGTCGTGGCGCCCTGCGCGCCGTGGACGGACGCGATGAGCGCCCGCGCCCTCTCCTGGCACTCCTCGATGGTGTCGGCGGCGAAACCGACCATCAGGTACGCGGTGCCCTCGGGGAGCAGCGTGAGCGCCTTCGGATGCAGGTGCTCGGCCCGCTCGATCGACAGCAGGTGGCTGTCCAGGCCCTCCAGCGTCTGCGGCCCGAACCCCGCGATGGCGGGGGCGTGGTCGGCGGCGGTGGCGATGTCGGGGAAGCCCAGCACCACCAGCGAGGTGTGCCGGGCGAGCGGCACCAGGTCCAGTTCGGCGCGCAGCACCGTCACCAGCGTGGACTCCGACCCGACCAGCAGCCCCGCCACGTCGAAGCCGTGCTCGGGCAGCAGCGAGTCCAGGTTGTAGCCCGACACCCGGCGGGGGATCCGCGGATACCGGGCGCGGACCTGTTCGCCGTACCGGTCCCGCAGCGCCGTCAGCGACCGGTAGATCTCGCCCAGCCGGTCCCGGCGGGCCGTCAGCCGGGCCAGGTCCGCGTCGCCGGTCCGGCCGACCCAGGCGCGCGTCCCGTCGTAGGTGAGGATCTCCAGGCGGCGGACGTTGTCGACGACCTTCCCGTACGCCTGCGCGGTCGAGCCGCACGAGTTGTTGCCGATCATCCCGCCGATCGTGCAGTTGGCGTGCGTGGCGGGGCGCGGCCCGTACTGGAGCCCGTACGGGGCGAGCCGCCGGTTCAGGTCGTCCAGGACGATGCCGGGCTCGACCACGCACCGCCGCCGCTCGGCGTCCACGGACACCAGCCGGTGACAGTACTTGCTCCAGTCCAGGACGACGGCGGTGTTGCAGCACTGGCCCGCCAGGCTGGTGCCGCCCCCGCGCGACACCAGCGGCGCCCCGTGCGCGCGGCACACCGCGACGGCCTCCGCCGCCGCCTCCACCGTGCGCGGCACGACCACGCCGACCGGCACCTGCCGGTAGTTGGAGGCGTCGGTGGAGTACGCCGCCCGGCTGCCGGCATCGAACCGGATCTCGCCGTCCACCCGGACCCGCAGCTCCCGTTCCAGGGCGCGCGGGTCGGGTGCGGCCCGGCGGGCGCGGACGGCCGGGGACGGCAGGTCGACGACGCTCATGTCCTGCCTGCTGCCCCGCCGACGTGCGACTATGCGCCGCCGAAGGTCACCGGCTGGGAAGCTCTCCGCCCGTATCCGGTATCGCGGCGGACGGGTCCCCGGCCACCAGCCGGGGCACCACGCGCTCGACGAGGTCGAGGGTGGTCTGTTCGAGGATCATGTGGACCTGGGCGCGGGTCAGGCGCTCGTGCTTGAGCCACTCGCGGGTGGTGGCCTCGGCCATCCCCGCGAAGCCGCGCAGCAGCGACCGGATCTCCGGGTGCCGCTCGGCCAGCGGCACCAGGCCGACCACCTCGGTGGTGCGGTCGACCGCCCGGTCGCGCGCCTCCTCCAGGATCCGGCCGAGGTCGGGGTCCCCGCCGGAGGCCATCATGTCCATCGCCGTGATCCAGGTTCCCCGGTTGCGCTCCAGCAGTTCCAGCCAGCCGTCCAGGCTCTGGGACACCCGCTCCTGGATGCTCGCGCCCGCCACGAACGGCGGCACCGGGATCGGCGGGATGCTCATCATCTGCCTGACCGCCGCCAGGTACAGGTCGCGCTTGGTGCCGAAGTAGTGGTTGAGCAGGCCGCGGCTCACCCCGGCCGCCTCGGCGATCTCCGTGCTGGACACCGTCTGGTACGGCCGGCGGCTGAACAGCTCGCGGGCGCAGGCCAGGATCTGGTCGCGCCGCTCGTCCGGCTCCCGGCGCGTCCTGCGTGCCCGCCCGCCGGTCGTCGTCTCGCTCATCGTGCCCTCGTCATCGCCTCTTGCACGGCGCCGACGATACTCGCACGGCCCGTCACCCATCGGAGCTTCACCGGTCAGCCGCTCGGCGAGGGCGTCGGCGTCGGCGTCGCGGACGGCGTGCCCTTCGGGTCGGTCATGGTCTCGTTGGCGGTGCCGACCGAGGACACCTCGGTGACCTTCCAGTCGTCGCCCTTGCGGACGAGCTGCATCTCCAGGTACGAGCCCAGGACCCGGCGGACGCCCGCGCTGCTGCGCACCTCGGAGTCCAGGACGACGATCGCCTTGGCGGTGGTGGCGTCCATGTCGTTGAGGTACACGGCGCGGACGGAGGCCGTCGCGTCGGCCTTGAGCTTGCCGATGACCCCCTCCAGGCCCCCGGTGAACGCCACGTCGTAGGTCTTGGCGAAGTCGTCCGACGCCATCGACAGCACCTTCGCGCGGGCCGTCTTCAGGTCGTCGTGGTCGTAGCTGAGCAGCGCCACCCCGAACGCGGCGGCCCGTTCCCGCACCCGGTTCCGCTCCCCGTCCTCCCCGGACAGCGTGTCCGCCCGGTGCCACTGCAGCACCGCCGTCACGACGGAGGCCGCCAGCGCCACCAGCACGAGCCCCCGGACCAGCCGCGGCCCCCGGAGCACCTCCGCCCAGCGCCGCCGCCCGCCGGACGGCGGTTCGGCCGCCTCCGTGTTCTTCTCGGCGGGCTCCGTGTCGTCCTCGGGGGCCTCGCCGGTCTCGGCGGCGGGGTCCGCCTCCGGCTGTGGCGGGTCGGACGGCTCGGCCTCGGCGGGGCCGTCGCTGAGCCAGGAGTGCCTGGTGTCGAGGGTCATGTCGTTCTCCCGATCGGATTTCAGCGGCGGCCCGGCCGGCGCCGGACGAGGGTCCGCGCGGCGTTGGCCGCGACGACGAGCAGGACGGCGATGCCGATCGCGGGCGGCACCAGGGGCAGCGCGCGCTCCGTGGGGGAGGGCTGCGCTCGCTCCCCGGCGCCGAGCCTGCGCAGCGAGGTGACGTCGGTGGGCCGCTCGGCGGGGTCCCGGGGCGCCCGGCGGGCCGCCAGGGAGCCGCCCGCGTCCCGGCCATCTCGGCCATCCCGCCCGTCCCGGCCGGTCTCCGCGCCGCCGGGCGTGGCCGGGCACAGGGACAGCGGCGGCGGGGTGGGCTTGCGGCGCGGCTTGGCGAACTCGGCGCCCTGGTCGGTTCCGGCGATGGTGAGGACCGGCGTCACCCGCAGGTAGGTGCCGCTCGCGTCCGTCCGGGCGAGGTCGGCCACCATCGCCCGGAGCGTGGGGATCATCGTGAGCACGTGCCGGATCCGCTGCTCGTTCTGGGCGGTGAACAGCGGGGGCCCCGGGGTGGCGACGGCCGTGAGCAGGCAGCCCAGCGCGGGTCGCGCGCCCTCCACCAGCTCGTTGACCCGCGCCAGGAACGAGGGCCCGTCCTCCAGTACCGCGTCCAGGTCGTGCCGGGCCTGCCGGGTCGCCCGGGTGACCAAGGCCAGGTCGTTGACGCCGGAGGCGAGCTGGTGGCGCTGACCGGCCAGGACGGCGGTCAGCCGGGTCAGCTCGGTGGCCAGCGCGTCGAGGGTGCGGGCGTCGGCCGCGAGGGTGCCGGTGAGGCGGTGGGTGTCGGCGACGAGGTCGCGCAGCGAGGTGTCGCGCCCCTCCAGCCCGGTGGCCAGCTCGTGCACCAGCGTGCGGGCGTCGCGCGGGTCCACCGCCCGCAGCGTCGCGCCCAGCCCCTCGAAGAGCCGCTGGTAGTCGGTGCTGCCCGCGGTACGGCTGAGCGGGATGTGGTCACCGGCCCGCAGCGGGCGCCCGGGGGTCCCGCCCGGCGGCGCGGTCAGCTCGATGTACGGCTCGCCGATCGCGGACTTGCGCAGCACCCGGGCGCCGGCCCCCGACGGCACCCGGGCGTCGCGGTCCAGGTCCAGGCGGACGACGACCTTCCCGGGGCGCAGCCGGACCTGCCCGACCCGGCCGACGCGCACGCCCAGGTGGGTGACCTCCAGGTCGCGGTTCAGCCCGGGGGAGGTCGCGAAGTCGGCGGTCACCCGGACCGGCCGTTCCAGGGCGTCCACGCTGATGATGCTGTTGACCGCCCACACCGCGAGCAGCACGCCGAGCGCGGCGAAGAACACGAGGTTGACGAAGATGCGGCGCTGGTTCATCGGCGCGGCTCCAGGAGGTCGCCCAGCGGGGCCCGCTGGGCCGTCGTGGCCGGTGGCAGGAAGCCCTTGAGCCAGATGAACAGCAGCGCCTGCCCGCTGTGCGAGACCGAGGGCGCGTTCAGGAACGACAGGACGGAGGTGGCCAGGGTCTTGAGGTCCGCACGGCCGCGCACCGCCGCGGCGATCAGCTCGTCGGCGCGGCGCAGCAGGGTCTCCAGCCGCGCGCCGTGCCGCTGCTGCACGTTCGCGTTGACCGACCGGGCCAGCCGCAGCAGCTCCTGCACCGACCGTTTCAGCTCGGCGCGCTCGTCGGCCAGCCGCCGGGTGGCCAGCGCGACGTTGCCGGGCAGCCGGTCGAGCTGCTGGTGGCCGTCGGCCAGCGAGTCGCCGAGCCGGGCCAGGGAGTCCAGCGCGCGGCCCAGGTCGGCGCTGGCGGCGGCGTAGCTGTCGGTGACCTCGGCGGCCCGGCGGATCAGCGTGTTGAGCTTGCGGCCCTTGCCGTGCACGGCGGTGGCGGTCTCGTCGGTGATGGTCTCCAGGTTCTGGCCGCCCAGCGCGGCCAGCAGCGGCCCGACCCGTTCGCTGATCTGCTCCAGGTCCGGCTGGACGGAGGTCTGCGCGATGGTGGCCCCGCTGCTGAGGAACGGCCCGGTGCGCAGGTCACGGGACGGGGTGAGCCGCACGTAGTTCTCGCCGAGCAGGGACGTGCGGGCGATGGTCGCGGTGGTGCCGGTGGGGATGCGGTGCTCGCCGCGCAGCGACATCGTCACGTTCGCGCGGTAACCGGTCAGCCGGATCCGGGTGACGGTCCCGATCCGCACGTCCGACAGTTGCACGCTGTGCCCCACGACGAGGCTCTGCACGTCGTCGAACGTCGCCGACAGGGTCATGTCGCCCTTGGGGGCCCCGGCGGTCTGGAGCGAGCAGCCGCCCACCGCCACCGCCGTCGCCAGCGCGCACACCATCACCGATCGCGTCATGGGCGTCCCTCCCCGGGAGTGCACCTGCCCAGGGCGGGGTTGCCGGGAAGGCAGGGCACCGTGCCCCAGCCCAGCGCCGTGAACAACGGTTGCAGCCAGGCCCGTACGGTGCCGTGCACGAGGAGGCGGATCGTGGCGACATGCCGTTCGCGGTCCCAGGCGCGGACCGCGACGTCGGCGAAGCGCCCCAGCTCCTCGATGGTCTGGTTCAGGGTGCCCGCGTTGGCCTTGAGGGTCATCACGATGTTGGACAGGTCGGCGACCGTGCTCGGCAGCGTCTCCTGGTATGCCGTGATGAGCACGTCGCTCTGTTTGATCGCCTGCGCCAGGCCGGACACGAACCGCTGCAGCCGGACCCGCTCGTCCGCCAGGTCGCGGCTGGTGGTGGAGAACGCCTGGATCAGCGCGGTGAGCTGCTTGTCCCGGCTGTTCAGGCTGGCCGCCAGCGCGCGCAGGTCCCGGGCGAGCCGTACCAGCCGCTCGTCGTGGGCGGCCAGGTCGTGCATGAGCGTGGAGGTCGCCTGCAGGCCCCGGTTGATGTCGTCGCCCTTGCCGCGCAGCGCGTCCGCGCCGCCGCCGACGGCCGACGCCAGGCTCCTGGGGTCGATGGACCGGTTGAGCTTGGCGAACGCGTCGAGGGCCTCGTCGATCTCGACCGGCAGCTCGGTGCGCTCCTGCGGGATGACGGTGCCGGGCCGGGCGCGGGGCCGGCCGGGCTTCCACGGCGGGTGCAGCACCACCGACCGCTCGCCGAGCGCGTTGGCCGCCACGATCGCGGCGCGCACGTCGGCGGGCACCGGCACGGAGCGCTTCATCGCCAGGTCCACCCGGACCCGGCGGCCCTCCACGGTGATGTCGGTGATGACGCCGGCGTCCGCGCCCATCACCTTGACCCGGGACTGCTCGTACAGGGCGGGGGTGCGGGCGAAGTAGGCGGTGAGCCGGTAGGTGTCCGGGCCGCCGACCACGGTGCAGCCCCCGGCGGAGGCGGCCAGCAGCAGCACCGTGGCCGGCGTGGTCAGGCGTCTCAACGGGTGCCTCCCTGGGGCGCGCGGCGGACGAGTCCGGCCAGGTCACGGGGGGACAGCGGGCCGAGCCCGGTGGCGACGACGTCGAGCCAGGGACCCCGCCCGCCGGACGCCGCCAGGCCCGCCAGCGTCGGCCCGGCCCAGGCCAGCAGGTCGTTGAACCGCCCGGTGGCCGGGCGCAGGGTGCCGAGCGTCGTGCGCAGGTCCGCCATGATCGAGATGAGCCGGCGTTCCTGCTCGTCGATCAGCCGGGTCAGGTTGTCGACGGTGGCGCCGGTGCCGCCGAGGAACACCGACAGCTCGTTCCGGCGCAGCCGCAGCTCGTCCAGCATCTCCTGCACGTTGCCGATCAAGAGGGTGAGCTGCTCGTCCTTGGTGCGGGCCAGCCGGACCACCCGTTCCCCGTCGGCCAGCAGCCGCCGGATCCGCGGGTCGCTCTCGTTGACGGTCTCGGCGAGCGCGGTCAGGTTCGCCAGCGCCCGGCTGAGGCGTCCGCGGTCCCGGGTGGTCAGGTCGCCGAACTCGTCGACGATCGCGTTGATGGCGCGGGTGTCGAGCCGCTGGATCGCGCGGGTGGAGGTGTTGAGGACCTCGTTGACGGTCGTCGGCACGCCGGTGCGCTCGACGGGGACGCGCCGCCGCGCCTCCGGCAGGTCGGCCAGGTGCGGCGTGGTCACCGGCCCCGACAGCCGCAGGTGCCGCCCGCCGAGCACGTTGGACACCGCGACCTCGGCGCGCGTGGCCGGTCCGAGGTCCACCTCGGAGTCGACCTTCCAGGTGACGAGGACCCGCCCCTGCCCGAAGTCCGGCCGGACGGAGGTGACCTCGCCGACGGCGACCCCGGCGACCCGTACCTCGTCGCCGGACCGCAGCCCGCCGGTGTCGGTGAAGACCCCGGACATCGTGTAGCGGTCCTGGAGCAGCCCGCGGGTGCCGACCAGGTACACCGACACCAGCAGCACCGCGAGGGTGCCCGCCGAGACGAGCCCGACGGTGACCTTGTTGCGGTCGCGGAACGATCCGATCGCCATCAGGAGCCTCCCACGATGAGCCGCTGCAGCTCCGGCACCGTGTCCACGCGGCCGACGCCCTCCCGCGGGCCGGGCAGCCGCGTCGGGTACGGGCACGGCGGCGCGGCGATGGTCAGGCAGGGCGCGGCGACCTCCATGTACTCGCCGTTGTCGATCGCGGCGAAGACCCGCCGCAGCTTGGGGCCCGCGTCTTCGAGGACCTGCGTGAGCGTCCCGCTGTTGCGGCGCACCCCGGAGGTGAACGTGGACAGCCGCGTGAGGACCGAGGCCAGCTCGTCGCTGTTGCGGGCCAGCACCGTGTCGGCGGTCCGGGCCATCGCCGCGAGCTGGACGAGGGTGTCGTCGATGAGCCTGCGGTTGTCGGCGAACGCGCCGCTGAGGGTGACCAGGTCGTCCACGGCGGTGGCGATCTGCCGGTCGCGCCGGGCGACGACCTCGGTGACGGTGGCGTAGTCGTCGATCATCTGCTTGAGCGCCCGGCGGCGTTCGGCCAGCACGGCCGACAGCCGCTCGATGTCGCCGACCAGCCGGTCGACGCTGCCGGCGTTGCCGTCCAGGGCCTGCGCCAGCGAGGTCATGATCTGGTTGGTCTGCTCGGCGTCCAGGCTCCGGGTCAGCGGGGCGAGCTGGTCGACCAGGGCCCCGCCGTCGACCACCGACCGGGTCCGGGCGAGGTGCGCGCCGGGCCGCAGCATCGTGCGGCTGCGGCCGGGGACCAGGTACACCACGCGGCGGCCCATGGCGTCCCGCCAGCGGATCGCGGCCTGGCTGTCGTCGGGCACCCGGATCCCGTCGTCCACCCGCAGTGTGACCCGCGCCCGGCCGTTGACGACCCGGACGTCGTCCACCCGGCCCACCGGAGCGCCGGCGATCTTGACCTCGTCGCCCGCCACCAGCCCGCTGGCGTCGTCGAACGTGGCCGTCACCCGCCAGCCGCCGGACAGGTCCACCCGGGCGATCTGGGCGCCGATGAACACCGTGAGAAGCCCGGTGACCAGCACGAACGCCCCGAGCTTGGTCAGTGTCGCGGCCCTGGTGCGGGCCTGTCCGGAGAGCCGGGCCACTACCGCCCTCCCGTCCGGCCGCACAGGCCGACGATCAGCTCGCACGGGTTGCTCGCCAGCCACCCGTGCACCGCCAGGTAGTGCTTGCCGCCGGGGCCGCGCTGCGTGGCCAGGTCGTTGTAGAGCGGCAGCAGCCTGTTCCCGGTGCGCACGGCGTCCCCGGTGAGCCCGAGCTGCCGGTACAGGATGGCGACCGCGCGTTCCCCGGAGCGGAAGCCCTCGCCGAGCTGGCCGCCGCGCCTGCCGAACCCGTGGCCGATGAGCCCGGACAGCTCGGAGACCCGGTCGGCGAACGCGCCGAGCCGGCCCTCCCCGCCCGCGGCGGTGGTGGAGATGAGGGTGTTGGCGTCGGCGGTGATGCCGACGAGCGCGTCGCCGGAGCCCGCCAGCGCGCCCGCCAGGTCGGCGCCGTCGGCGAGGAACCGCCGGGCGTCGGCGCGGTGGTCGTGCGCCACGTCCAGCAGCACGCCGGTCTGGTCGATGGTCGCGCGGAGCCGGGCGCCCTGCCCGTCCAGGCCGCGCGCCAGCGTCGTCATGATGGTGGCCACCTCGTCCGGGTCGATCGCGGCCAGCGTCCGGTCGGCGTCGCCGAGCAGGTCCGCCAGGTCGCGGGGGTCGGAGGTCCGGGTGATCGCCGCCCCGGACGCCAGGAACGGACCGTTCCGTTCGTGCGCGCCGGGGACGAGGTTGACGAACTTGGGCCCGAAGATGGACGCCGGCTCCACGGCGGCGGTCGCGGTGTCCGGCACCCGCGTGCCCGGCCGCAGCTCCAGCGTGACGCGGACCCGCCCGGTGGGGGCCAGCTCGACCCGCGACACCCGGCCGACGTCCACGCCCCGCACCTTCACCGGCGCGTTGCGGCCGAGGCCCTGCCCGGCGCGCCCGAACTCGGCCGTCAGCCGGACGCCCCGCTCGGCGAACGGCTCGGCGATCAGCGTGTACAGCACCAGCGCCGTCACCACCAGGGTGGCCGCGGTGACCGCCAGCCGGCGGGGGAGCGGCATCGTCTCGTCGGTCATCCGGTCAGCCTCACCGTCTCGCCGCCGCCCCAGAAGACGTACGACAGCAGCAGGTTCAGGGTGACGATGACGATGATCGACAGCCGGATGGCGCGGCCCGCGGCGCGGCCGACCCCGGCGGGCCCGCCGGTGGCGTGGTAGCCGTAGTAGCAGTGGATCGCGATCACCGCGAAGGCGAAGACGCCCACCTTGACGGAGCTGTAGACCAGGTCGATCGTCGGCAGGTACAGCCGGAAGTAGTAGTCGTAGACCCCCGGCGCCAGGTCGAAGAACTGCGTGCTCACCCACCGCGTCGCGAAGAAGCTCGCGAACAGCGCGATGAGGTACAGCGGCACCAGGGCGATCAGCGCCGCCACCACCCGGGTGCACACCAGGTAGCTGAACGAGGGGATGCCCATGACCTCCAGCGCGTCGATCTCCTCGGAGATCCGCATCGCGCCCAGCTCGGCGGTGAACGCCGACCCGCACTGCGCGGCCAGCGCGGTCGCCGCGATCACCGGCGTGATCTCGCGGACGTTGGCGAACGACCCGACCAGCCCCATGAACGACTCGGCCCCGATGGACCGCAGCCCGGTGTAGCCCTGCAGGCCCACCTCGGTGCCGACGAAGAACGCCATCGTGAAGATCACGAAGATCATGCCGCCGCCGACCACGGTGGCGCCCGCGCCCACCACCACGTCGCTGACGTGCCGGGCCACCGTCTTGCCGTACTTGCGGTGCCACAGCAGGTCCCGCACGGTGTAGGCGGCCACCCGGTACAGGAACAGCGGCCAGTGCGCCAGGTCGCCGGAGCGGCGCAGCACGGCGGTCGCGGCCCGCAGCCGTCCGGGCTCGACCGGAAGCAGGACGCCCATCAGACGCGCGGCGGGAACGCGACGAAGTACACCGTCGTGATCACGTAGTTGAGGGCGAACACCAGCATGAAGGCGACCACGATCGCCCGGTTGACCGCGCGGCCCACGCCCACCGGCGTGGAGGCGCAGTTCATCCCCATGTAGCAGGCCACCACGGCCGACACCAGGCCGAACAGCCAGGACTTGAACAACGTCACCACCAGGTCGGAGGTCTGCAGCAGGGAGACGGCCCCGTCGAAGTAGGCGCCCGGGGTGACGTCCTGCAGCAGCACGTTGAACACGAAACCGCCGGCCGCACCCGACAGGATCACCAGCGAGGCCAGCAGGGTGGAGACCAGGCTCGCCGCCCACAGCCGCGGGGTGACCAGCCGGTGCACCGGGTTGACCGCCATGACCTCCATGGCCGACAGCTCGTCGCGGATGCGCCGGGTGCCCATGTCGGCGGTCATCGCCGCGCCGCCCGCCCCCGCGATGATCATCGCCGCGGCGATCGGCGCGACCTCCCGGACCAGCCCGACCACCACCGCCCCGCCGGTCGCCGACTGCGCGCCGAGCTGGCCGGCGAGCTGCCCGACCTGCAGGGCCACCGTGGCGCCCAGCGGCAGCGACACCAGGATCACCGGCAGGCTCGTCACCCGGGCCAGGAACCAGGCCTGCTCCACGAACTCCCAGAACCAGGCCCGTACGTCCCAGGTCCGCCGCAGCCCCTCCAGGGCCACCACGAACAGCTCGCCGACCTCGGTGAGCAGGCCGTGGATCCGCACCGGGACCTGTGTCATCGCCATGGGGGGTCACCTCCTCGCGGCCCGCGTGGCGGCGCTCGCTCGGGTCACCCTAGACATTTATTGGCGGGTTGCCAATACCTGCGAACGATCAGACAGGCGATGCCGCGGACGACGAACAGGGCCCCGGAACGGAGGGGAGTCATTCCGGGGCCCTGCACCGCGGATCCCGACGCGCCGCCCTGCCGGAAGTCCGGCGGCAGGGCG
>DATADI010000194.1:0-4057 GCA_036258615.1 Thermomonospora sp.
GCGCCGGGTGGCCGGGGCGGCGGGCCGGTGGGTCGCGCTCGGCGGTCCCGCGGCGCCCGCCAAGGGCGGCGTCGCGCCCACCATCGTGTGGACGAGCGCGGACGGCCTCACCTGGACGCGCCGGGACGCCTCGGTGTCGGCGGCGTTCGCCCCGCAGGACCGGGTGCTCGGGCTCGCCCGTACCTCCGCCGGGTTCGTGGCCGTCGGCGTCACGGGCACCGGCGACGCCGCCAGGGGCGTGCTGTGGAACACCGCCGACGGCTCCCGCTGGCAGCGCACCGACCGGCCGTCCCTCGGCGACGTCCGCTCCCTGGACCAGGTCGCCGCCTTCGGGTCCACGGTCGTCGTGCACGGCACCGTCCGTACGAAGGTCACCAGGACGGAGACCAAGAAGGGCAAGAAGCGCAAGGTCACCCGGACCACCGAGGAGACCGGGCACTGGCGTTCGGCCGACGGCGGGCGGACGTGGGCCCGGGTCACCATCCCGCAGGCCCAGGGGTCGCACGGCACGCCCACCGGCCTGGTCGGCGGGCCGGGCGGGTTCTTCGCCACCCGGGACGCCAAGAAGACCACCGGTTCCAAGAAGCGCCGCAAGACCACCCGGTACGCCGTGGTGTGGTCGTCCACCGACGGCGCGCGCTGGACTCCGACGGGACAGATCCAGACCGGGGGCTACGACGGGCTGGAGCGGCTCGCGGGTTCGGCGGCGGGGCTGGCCGCGCTGGTCCGCGTCGGCGACGACACCGAGGCCGTCCTGCACAGCACGGACGGCCGGACCTGGCGGCGGACCGGAGAGGTGTCCGGGCCCGACGTCACGGGACTGGCGGCGCTGGGCGGCACGGCGGTGGTCGCCGGGCGGCACGGCCCGGACGCGTACCTGTCCGTCCCCGGCACCGGTGACGTGCGGCTGACCGCCGTCCCCGGCGCGGTGCGGCCCGAACGCACCGTCGCCGCGCTGGTCCCCGACGGGGCACGGCTGGTCGCGTTCGGCAGCACCAACGGCGAACCGGCCGCGTGGGCCGCGCCGGACGGACGGGCCTGGGCGCGGGCCACGGGCCTGGCCGACGACCCCGACGCCGAGGTGCGGCGGCTGCTGTCGGACGCGGTGCGCGGGCAGCAGGGATGGCTGGCGGTGGGCCGGTCCGGCGGAGGCCCGCTCGCCTTCACCTCCACCGACGCCACCGCCTGGAAGAAGACCTCCACACCGCCCGGCAAGGGCTTCCCCGAGGCGGCGGCGTACGGCCCGCGCGGCTACGTCGCCGTCGGGCAGAACGGCCCGTGGACCGCCGCGTGGCACTCCGGCGACCTGGAGAAGTGGACGCGTGCCGGGGGCGGCGGCGACGGGCGCATGCGCGACGTGGCCGCCGTGACCGCCGGGTACGTCGCCGTGGGCGCGCGTCCCGGCGCCAAGGACGTGGACTGGCCCGCCGCCTGGACGAGCACGGACGGCCGCTCCTGGACCCAGGTGAAGATCGCGGCGCTGCCGCCGGGCCTCACGTCGGGTGTGCTCACCCGGGTGGCCGCCCGGGGCGAGGTCCTCGTCGCCGTCGGCACCGGGCGGGCGGGGACGCCCGAGCCGGTCCCGTTCGTCGCGGTCTCGGCCGACGGCGGGACGTCCTGGCAGACGCAGGCGATCCCCGGCGCGGGGCGCGGCGCGACGCTGACCGCCGTCACCGCCACCCCGCGCGGGTTCCTCGCGGCGGGCACGACGGGCTCCCCGGGGAGCCGGGACGTGGCCCTGTGGACGTCCCCGGACGGCCGTGCCTGGAAGGCGGTCCCGGCACGCGGGACGGGCCTGGACGGGCCGGGCGACCAGGTGCTCACCGCCCTGGCCGTGACCGGGAACGCCCTGGCCGCCGTCGGCGTGACCGGTGATCACCGGGGCGACGTCCCCACGTTCTGGCGGAGGCCGCTGCCCTGATGACCGCCTCGCCGGACGCCCTCGCCCGTTTCCCCCGCGTCGCCCTGGGGCACTGGCCGACCCCGCTGGAACGGTGCGACCGCCTGTCGGAGCTGCTCGGCGGCCTGGAGATCTGGATCAAACGGGACGACTGCACCGGCCTGGCCCTGGGCGGCAACAAGACCCGCAAGCTGGAGTTCCTGCTCGGCCGGGCGCTCGCCGAGGGGCACGACACGGTGGTCACCTTCGGGGCCGTGCAGTCCAACCACGCCCGCCAGACCGCCGCCGCCTGCGCCCGCCTCGGCCTGCGCTGCGAGGTGCTGCTGACCCGCATGGTCCCGCGCACCGACACCCTGTACGAGACGTCCGGCAACCTGCTCCTGGACGGGCTGCTCGGCGCCGGGGTCCGCTTCGTGGACGGCCCCGACGCCATCGCCGCCGCCCTGGCGGACATCGGCCCCGCCTACGTCATCCCGACCGGCGGCTCCGACCCCACGGGCGCCCTCGGCTACGTCAACGCCGCCCACGAACTCACCGCCCAGCTCACCCCCGCGCACGGTGCTTCCGGTGGACCGGGGCGGGTGGATCGGGTGGTGGTGGCGACCAGTACCGCCGGGACGGCCGCGGGGCTGTGCGTCGGGCTGGCTCAGGCGGGGCTGGGCACGCGGGTGGACGCCGTGGCGGTGTACCGGTCGGTCGAGGAGACCACGCGGGCCCTCGACAGGCTCGTGGACGAGACCGCCGGCCTGCTCGGGGTCCCGGCGCCCGCGGGGGGCCGGGAGGTGCACGGAGACTGGCTGGGCCCCGGCTACGGCGTCGCCACCCCGGAGATGACCGAGGCCGTGCGGATGTTCGCCAGGACGGAGGGCGTCCTGCTGGACCCGGTGTACTCCGGGAAGGCGGCGGCGGGCCTGGCGGGGCTGGTCAGGTCGGGCCGGATCGGCGCGGGCGAGACCGTGGTGTTCTGGCACACCGGCGGCGCGCCCGGCCTGTTCGTCTATCCGGACGACCTGTGAGCCCTGGGGTCACAACGCACGGAGCAGCCCCCGGGCGACGGACAGCGCGGCCCTGAGGATCGCCAGGACGCCGCTGTTGGCGGTGCAGCCGCAGTTGTCGGGGCAGTCGGGAGTGCCGATCATCGGGTCACGCCTTTCGGTGGGAGGTCCGATACGGACGGTATGCGCGCATCGCCCGTACGGCCATCACCGTCAGGGGAAGGGGAGCCTGTCGCGGGGGCGACACCACCGGTGGAAGGGAAAGGGCCCCGCCCCGGGCGGGGCCGGGCGGGGCCGGTCGCGGGACGCCGTGGTCAGTCGGCGTCGATGTGCAGGTCCACTCCGAGCAGCACCAGGAACCACAGCAGGATCGCCAGCACGGCGCTGAGCACGCGCCGCAGCAGGTCCACGTCGATGTAGTCCCGGTCCCAGGCCACGAACACGCCGATGACCAGGTACACGAGCCCGATGAGGCTGATGCCCGGCCGGTACCGCCGGTACGCCATGAACCGTCGTCCTTTCCGGGGGTCGATGACGTCCCGGCGATGCCCGCCGGATCCGCCGGAAAACGAACCTTCCGAAAAGGACAGTCCACAACAAGCGCAGCGGACCACCCGAAATCAGTCGAGGCTCAGCCGCACGATCGTCGGGTCGTGGTCGCTGACCTGGTCGGCGAACTCGGCGTTCAGGTGCACGATGTCGAAGTCGTACCGGAAGCGCGACAGTCCCGCGCTGAGCAGGATGTGGTCGGGCGCCTGGCCGTTCCCGCCGGTCACCGTCGTGTACCGCTCGGACTCCGGCAGCCCGGCCACCAGGTCGCGCAGGCCCGTGCCGCCGGTGAGGGTCCGCAGCGCGGGGGAGTGGTCGAACGCGTTGAGGTCACCGGCCACGATCACCGCCGCGTTCCGGTCCACCGCCCGAAGCGCCCTGACGAAGTCGGCCACGAGCCGGGCCTGGTCGGCGTGCGCCGTCTCGCTGGGCTCGCGCGGCGGCTGGAAGCGCCCGTACCGGGAGTCGTCGCCGCCCCGCGCCGTCCAGTGGTTGGCCAGGACCACCAGCCGGCGCCCCCGCCACAGCAACTCGCCCGCCAGCGGCTTGCGCGGGTCGGTCCAGGCCGGGGACCGCGGCGCGACGCGGCCGGGGCTCAGCGACAGCCCGGCGG
>DATADI010000195.1:0-4623 GCA_036258615.1 Thermomonospora sp.
CCCGGCTGTACCGGGCGCACCGGGCCCGGGGGCGCGCCGCCGAGTTACTGCGGGCGGGCGCGCGTGACCGGCTGGTGCCGCTGCTGGGGCTGCCGCGGAGCGCCGCGCAGGACCCGGCGGCGGCGCAGGAGATCGTGTCCGCGCTGGCGCGCCGCACCGGGTGGGACGAGCACGTGATCGGCGGGGCCCTGTACGGTCCTGAGCCCGTGGACGACGCGCGGCTCGTCGGGCTCTCCGACGTCCTCGACGACCTCGAAAGGCAGGTACGCCAGTCGTGAACAATCCCGTCGAGCTCCACAAGGAGGAGCCGGAGGCGTCCTCCGGAGCGGGCGCCGGCGAGGCCGCCGACGCGCGCGCGGCGCTGACCGCGCTGCGCGGGGAGGTCGCCAAGGCCGTCGTGGGCCAGGACGCGGTGGTCACCGGGCTGGTCATCGCGTTGCTGTGCCGGGGCCACGTGCTGCTGGAGGGCGTTCCGGGCACGGCCAAGACGCTGCTGGTGCGGACGCTGGCGCAGACGCTGGACCTGGACTTCAAGCGGGTGCAGTTCACCCCGGACCTGATGCCCGGCGACGTCACCGGCTCGCTGGTGTACGACAACCGGACGGCGGAGTTCGAGTTCCGTGAGGGCCCGGTGTTCACCAACCTCCTGCTCGCCGACGAGATCAACCGGACGCCGCCCAAGACGCAGGCGTCGCTGCTGGAGGCGATGGAGGAGCGGCAGGTGTCGGTGGAGGGCACCCCGCGTCCGCTGCCCGCGCCGTTCATGGTGTGCGCGACGCAGAACCCGATCGAGTACGAGGGCACCTATCCGTTGCCGGAGGCGCAGCTCGACCGGTTCCTGCTGAAGCTGACCGTTCCGGTGCCGTCCCGCGACGAGGAGATCGCGGTGCTCCAGCGGCACGCGGAGGGCTTCGACCCGCGCGACCTGTCGGCGGTGCGGGCGGTCGCCGGGGCCGCCGAGCTGGCGGCGGGGCAGGCGGCGGTGCGCACCGTGCACGTGGACCCCAAGGTCACCGGGTACGTGGTCGACCTGTGCCGGGCGACCCGGCAGTCGCCGTCGCTGCAGCTCGGGGTGTCGCCGCGAGGCGCGACGGCGCTGCTGGGGACGGCGCGGGCGTGGGCGTGGCTGTCGGGCCGCGACTACGTGACCCCGGACGACGCCAAGGCGCTGGCCCGGCCGACGCTGCGGCACCGGGTGCAGCTGCGCCCGGAGGCCGAACTGGAGGGCGCGACCGCCGACGGGGTGCTGGAGGGCATCCTCAACACCGTCCAGGTTCCGCGGTGACCGGGGCGGCCGTGCGGGAGAGGCGGGCGCGATGGCCCTGACCGGGCGGCTGGGGCTGCTGGCCGCGCTGGGCGCGCTGGTGCCGCTGCTGCTGCCCGGCTGGGCGTCGCTGCTGGCGGTGTGGGCGGTGCTGCTGCTCGGGGTGGCGGTGGACCTCGCGCTGGCCGGGAACGTACGGCGGCTGGGGCTGCACCGCGCGGGCGACACCAACGTCCGGCTGGGCGAGACCGCCACGGTGTCGCTGGTCGTGGAGAACCTGGGCCGCCGCCGGGTGCGCGGCAGGCTGCGGGACGCCTGGCCGCCCAGCGCCGCCGCCACGCCCCGCACGGTACGGCTGAACGTGGCACCGGGTGAGCGGCAGCGGATCGAGACGACGCTGACGCCGACCCGGCGGGGCGACCGGAAGGCCGTGACGGTGACGATCCGGTCGGTGGGGCCGCTCGGGCTGGCCGCCCGGCAGCTCAACCGGCCCGCGCCGTGGACGCTGCGGGTGCTGCCGGGCTTCCCGTCCCGCCGTCACCTGCCGGGCAAGCTGGCGAAACTGCGGGAGCTGACCGGGCAGCACGTGGCGCTGATCCGGGGGCAGGGCACCGAGTTCGACTCGCTGCGCGAGTACGTGGACGGCGACGACGTGCGGTCCATCGACTGGCGGGCCACCGCGCGCCGCGCCGACGTGGTCGTCCGCACCTGGCGTCCGGAGCGGGACCGGCGGATCTACCTGGTGCTCGACACCGGGCGCACCTCGGCCGGGCGGGTCGGCGACATCCCCCGGCTGGACTGCTCGATGGACGCGGCGCTGCTGCTCGGCGCGCTGGCCTCCCGCGCCGGTGACCGCGTGGACCTGCTGGCGTACGACCGGCGGGTGCGGGCCCGGGTGGAGGGGTTCAGCGGGCACTCGATCCTGCCGGCGATGGTGCAGGCGATGGCGCCGCTGGAGCCCGCGCTGATCGAGTCGGACGCCGCCGGGATGGTCTCCACGATCCTGTCCCGGGTCCGGCAGCGCTGCCTGGTGGTGCTGCTCACCGAGCTGAACACGGCGGCGGTCGAGGAGGGCCTGCTGCCGCTGCTGCCGCAGCTCACCGCCCGGCACCTGGTGATGGTCGCGGCGGTCGCCGACCCGCGCGTCGCCGAGATGGCCGGGGCGCGCGGCGACCTGGCCGCCGTCTACGACGCCGCCGCCGCCGAACGCGCCCGGCTGGAACGCCGCCGCCTGGTCGCCGAACTCCGCCGCCACGGCGTCGAGGTCGTGGACGCCGCCCCCGCCGACCTGGCCCCGGCCCTCGCCGACGCCTACCTGGCCCTCAAGGCCGCCGGCCGCCTGTAACCACCCGGCCCCCGTACCTGCGTCGGGGGTCAGCCGGTGGTGGGGGCGAGGTCGGGGGTCAGGTCGGTGTCGCCGGTCTCGCCCTGGCGGACGGCGGGGCGGCCCAGGACGATGACGTAGGCGAGGAAGGCGATCTCGGCGACGACGCCGATGCCGATGCGCAGCCAGGTCGTGTGGACCCAGCCGGTGACGAAGCCCTCGATGAGGCCGGACACCAGGAGCACCAGGACGAGGCCGAGGGCGATGGCGACCGCCGCGCGGCCCTCCTCGGCGAGCGCCCGGCCCCGGGTGCGGCGGCCCGGGTCGATGACCGTCCAGCCGAGCCGCAGGCCCGCCGCGCAGGCCAGGTAGACGGCGGTCAGCTCCAGCAGGCCGTGCGGCAGGATCAGCCCGAAGAAGATGTCGCCCCGGTCGTGGGCGAACATGAACCCGCCGACCTGCGCGAGGTTGAGCTGGTTGACGTACAGGACGTAGAGGGTGGGGATGCCGAGGAGGATCCCGAAGATCAGCGCGAGCGCCGACACCCACGCGTTGTTGACCCAGACCATGAACGCGAACGACTGGGCGGAGTGCTCGGTGTAGTAGTTGGCGAAGTCGTGCTCGACGAGCTGGCGGATCTCGTACGGGGTGCCCAGGGTCGCCTGCACCTCGGGGTTGCGCACCAGCCACACGGCGTACACCAGGGAGAACGCGTTGCCCAGCAGCGCGACGCCCAGCCACCACCAGCGCATCCGGTACGCGGCGGCGGGGAACGAGCGGGTCAGGAAGCGGCCGGCGTCGCGCCACAGCGGGGCCTGCGCCCCGGCGACGGCGGCGCGGCCCCGGGCGACCAGCGAGGACAGCCGGCCGACCAGCACCGGGTCCGGGGAGCTGGAGCGCACCACGGACAGGTGGGTGGCGGCCCGCTGGTACAGCTCGACCAGCTCGTCGATCTCCGCGCCGTCCAGCCGCCGGCTGTGGTTGATCAGCCATTCCAGGCGGGCCCACTCGGCGTGATGGGCGGCCACATAGGCGTCGACGTCCACCCGTGGAGACTAGCCGGTGCCGCCGTCGCCGCGCCGCACGGATCGCGGCGGTTTCGGGCGTGTCGTCCCGTGCGGCGCGCGGTCCGGGCCGCCGTGCGGGAGACTGGGGGCAGGGCACCGATCCGAGGAGACACCGTTCATGGCCGATCTCGTCACCGGCGAGGCCGTCGCGCTCGACATCCGGGTGGCGCGCCTGGCCAGCCGGGCGTGTGCCCTGCTGCTCGACCTGCTGTTCCAGGTCATGCTGCTGAACATCCTGATCTACCTGACGGCGGCCACGGCGGTGATCGCCGACGAGGCGTGGGGGATCGGGCTGGGCATCGTGGCGACGGCCGGGGTGCTGGTCGGCTATCCGTGCGTGTTCGAGACGCTGACGCGCGGCCGGACGCTGGGCAAGCTGGCGCTGGGGCTGCGGGTGGTGGCCGACGACGGGGGGCCGGTGCGGTTCCGGCAGGCGTTCACCCGGGGCCTGGCGAGCGTGGTGGAGATCTGGCTGTTCTCGGGGGCGCCCGCGCTGATCACGTCGCTGTTCAACGGGCGGGGCAAGCGGCTCGGCGACGTGTTCGCCGGGACGGTGGTGATCCAGGAGCGGGTGCCCACCTCGGCGATCTTCGGTCCGGTCGCGGTGATGCCGCCGCAGCTGGCGGGGTGGGCGCGGTCGCTGGAGCTGTCGCAGCTGCCCGACGACCTGGCGCTGACCGCCCGGCAGTACCTGGCGCGGTTCTGGGAGCTGCTGCCGGAGGTGCGGGACGCGATGGGGCAGCGGATCGCCGACCAGGTGCTGGCGGTGGTGAGCCCTCCCCCGCCGCCCGGGGTGCGCCCGGAGATCCTGCTGTCGGCCGTGCTCGCCGAGCGGCGGCAGCGTGAGGAGTGGCGGCTGGAGCAGCGCCGCCGGCGCCGGATGCGCCTGTGGCAGGCCCAGGCCCCGGCGCCCGCCGCGATGACGGTCGCGGGCGCGCCGCCGGTCGCCGGTCCGCCGCCGGGGCCGC
>DATADI010000196.1:0-14988 GCA_036258615.1 Thermomonospora sp.
GGCGCGACTACGCGCGCGGCCTGCGCGACCTGCGCGCGCTGACCGGGCGCGCGCCGCTGCTTCCGCGCCGCGCGTTCGGCAACTGGTTCTCGCGCTGGTGGCCGTATGGCGCCGCCGCCGAGTAGACAGGTGCGCATGAGGAGCGAAGTCATCCGTGTGACCACCGGTGGCCGGGAGACGGTGCACGACATCACCTCCGCGTGCGCGCGGTTCGCCGCCGAGGCGAGCCGGGACGCGGGCGGCGACGGGCTGCTGCACGTGTTCGTGCCGCACGCCACCGCCGGTGTCGCGCTCATCGAACTGGGCTCCGGCAGCGACGACGACCTGCTGGCCGCGCTCGGCGACCTGCTCCCGGCCGACGACCGGTGGCGGCACCGGCACGGCTCGCGCGGGCACGGCCGGTCCCACGTGATGCCGGCGCTGGTCCCGCCGTACGCCACGGTCCCCGTCCTGGGCGGGCGGCTGGCGCTGGGCACCTGGCAGTCGGTGGCGCTGGTGGACCTGAACGTCGACAACCCCGACCGGCAGGTGCGGTTGTCGTTCCTTTCGGGCTGACCGGCCGGACATATCGGGTGGGACCGAAGGGTTCGGGTGTTTTGTTACGCTCGGTAGGAACACCACCACCCGATTCCGTCTCGATCATGTGGACCGGTCGCCAAAGCGCGCAAGACACTTGCGCTGGGGGCCGTCACTTGTGTGAACTGTCCCGCAACGCCACACCGAGTGGCCCATCGACATTGGGAGGACGTTCGTGAGCGCGACCGCGGGTCAGGCGCAGTCTGAGCGCAGCCTGGCCGAACGGCTCGGCTTCAAGGCGAGCCAGGTGGTGCAGGAGATCGGCTACGACGACGACTGCGACGAGGAGCTCCGCAGCTCCATCGAGGCGGTCACCGGCGGCGAGCTGGTCGACGAGGACTACGAGGATGTCGTCGATGTCGTGGTGCTGTGGTGGCGCGACGGTGACGGGGACCTGATCGACGGCCTGGTCGACGCGCGCACCTCGCTGGCCGACGGCGGCCACATCTGGCTGCTGACGCCCAAGGCCGGCCGGGAGGGGCACGTCGAGCCCAGCGACATCGGCGAGTCCGCCCCGACCGCCGGGCTTTCCCAGACCAGCAGCATGAGCGCCGCGCAGGACTGGTCCGGCACCCGCCTGGTCGCCCCGAAGGTCCGCAAGTAGGTCCCGCCGCCCGGCAGGAGGAACGGCCGTCATGGCGGTGCAGGTGGGCGACGTCGCCCCGGACTTCGAGCTGACCGACCAGCACGGCGCGCCGGTGCGCCTGTCGGGCCTGCGCGGCGGGCACGACGTCCTGCTGGTCTTCTATCCGCTGGCGTTCAGCGGGGTCTGCACCGGAGAGCTGCGGGCGCTGCGCGACGCGCTGCCCACGCTCGGCGAGCGCACCCGGGTGCTGGCGGTGTCGGTCGACTCGATGTTCGCGCTGCGCGCCTGGGCCGACCAGGACGGCTACCCCTTCCCGCTGCTGTCGGACTTCTGGCCGCACGGCGAGGTCGCGCGGCGGTACGGGGTGTTCGACGAGGAGCGCGGCGTCGCGCGGCGCGGCACCTTCCTCGTCGACGGCGCGGGCGTGGTGCGGTGGAAGACGGTGGCCGCGCTCGCCGAGGCGCGTGACGTCGGCGCGTATCGCGAGGCGCTCGCCGCGCTGTGATCACCGGTGGCCGGGGCGGCCCCCGGCCCGGAGGGCAGGAGGCGTGATGCCCTGCTTCCGCTGCGGGGCGCGGCAGACCGACCCCGTCCGCGGCGCCAGCCCGTGGCGGCGCGGGGTCCGCGGCGACCGCCAGGTGCTGGTGTGCCCCGGGTGCCAGGGCGCGCACGACTGGACCGCCGAGCTGGACCGGTGCGCCGGGTGCGGCTCCACCGCGCTGGTCTGCCGGCTGGGCGAGGTGGAGTGCCGCGAGTGCGGTCACGTGCGCGAGGCCCGGCCCGGGGAGGGCGCCCCGCCGGCGGCGCCGGGTCTGTCGGAGGAGGTCGCGGCGGCGCTGCACCGCGTGCTGCGGCGCGGCCCGGCGGGCTGAGGGACGTTCTCCGGGCACCCGTCGTTCACGCCCCGGACACCTTCTGGACGTCCGGCGGCCCGCCGGCCCCGGCAGGCTGGCGGCGCCGATGAAAAGGGTCATATCGCTAGTGCTGGCCGCCGGGCTGGCGATCGGGGTCGCGGTCGCGGTCCTGCTCGGGAACGGGTCCGGCGACGACGCCCCCGACCTGCGGACCGTGCGCGGGGTGATCGGTTCGGAGAAGCAGGCGTTCTTCGCCGACCCCGCCGTGCGCGCGGCGTTCGCCGGGCACGGGCTCGACGTGCAGGTCGATCCGGCCGGGTCCCGGCAGATCGCCACCTCGGTCGACCTGGGCCGTTACGACTTCGCCTTCCCCGGCAGCTCGCCCGCCGCGGACCGCATCCAGCAGCGGCGCGGGATCACCGCGCGGCACGCGCCGTTCTCCACGCCGATGGTCATCGCGACCTTCGAGCCGATCGCCGAGCTGCTGCGCCGGGAGGGCGTGGCGCGGAGGGCCGCCGACGGGACGTGGAGCTTCGACGTCGCCCGTTACCTGGACCTGGCCGAGCGGCGGGTCCGCTGGGACCAGCTCAAGGGCAACACCGCGTACCCGGTGCGCAAGGACGTGCTGGTGTCCACCACGGACCCGCGCAGCTCCAACTCCGCGGCGATGTACCTGGCGATCACCAGCTTCGTCGCCAACGGCAGCGCGGTGGTCCGCGACGCCCGCGCCGAGGCGCGGGTGCTGCCGCTGGTGGGGCGGCTGTTCCACGACCAGGGCTACACCGAGAACACCAGCGAGGGTCCCTTCGAGGACTACCTGTCGGTGGGGATGGGGCAGGTGCCGCTGGTGTGCGTCTACGAGGCGCAGTTCGTGGGCCGCGCCGTCCAGGGCCAGATCCGGCCGGGGATGGTGTTGATGTACCCGGCGCCCACGGTGATCTCCCGGCACAGCCTGGTCCCGCTGCGGCCCGACGGCGACCGGGTGGGCCGCCTGCTGACCTCCGACCCGGAGCTGCAGCGGCTGGCGGCGCGGCACGGCTTCCGCACCGCCGACGCGGCGCAGTTCGCGCGGGTCACCGCCCAGCACCGCGTCCCCGTGGCGGCGAACCTCATCAACGTCGTCGACACCCCGTCCTACGACACGCTGGAGCGCCTGCTGGCGGGTGTCGAACGGGGTTACGGCAGCGGACCCTCCTGACCTCTTGGAGCGCACATGAGCCGGACGGACGGAACCGGCGACGACCTGGTCCTCACCCCTCCCGAACCGGTGGCGCCGATCGCCCCGGAACGGGCGGCCACCATCATCCCGGTGGACGACGCCACCCGGACCGCGCTGGACGAGCGGGCGGCCGAGTACGTGGCGGGGCTGGTGGCGGTGGACCCTCGGTCGCCGGAGTTCCTCAGCAAGGTGGGCGAGATCACCGCTCTCGGGGATGGGGAGATCCGTTCCTCCGCCCGCGCGGCGAACCGGATGCTGGACCGCACGGTCGCGTCCGTGGGCGGCCGGGGCGAGTCGGGCGGGCAGCAGCGGGTGGCCAGGGGGCTGGTCGAGCTGCGCCGCACGGTCGAGGACCTCGATCCCAAGGACGTCGGGCGGTTGACCGGGCGGCGGCTGCTGTCGCGGCTGCCGTTCGGGAACGCGCTGCGCGACTTCGTGTCCCGCTACCAGTCGGCCAACGCCAACCTGGACCGGATCGTGATGGCGCTGCGGTCGGGCCAGGACGAGCTGCGCCGTGACAACGCCGCGATCCACAACGAGCGCGCCGCGCTGTGGGAGACGATGGGCCGTCTCCAGGAGTACGCGCTGCTCACCCAGGCCCTCGACGAGGCGCTGGACCGCCGGATCGCCGCCGAGCCGGACCCGGCGCGGGCCGACGCGCTGCGGGCGGACGTGCTGTTCCCGGTCCGGCAGAAGCACCAGGACCTGCTGACGCAGCTCGCGGTGTGCGCCCAGGGCTACCTGGCGCTGGACGCCGTCCGCCGCAACAACGACGAGCTGATCAAGGGCGTGGACCGGGCCGCGTCCACCACCGTGTCGGCGCTGCGGATCGCGGTCACCATCGCCGCCGCGCTGTCCCACCAGAAGCAGGTGATCGAGCAGGTGAACGCGCTGCGCGGCACCACGGAGGACATCATCGCCGCCAACGCCGAGATGCTGGCCGGGCAGGGCGCCGAGATCCAGCGGATCGCGGCCGAGCCCGCGGTCGGGGTCGAGACGCTGCGCCGTTCGTTCGAGCAGATCTACCAGGCCATCGACGCGGTGGACGGGTACAAGGCGCAGGCCGCCGACGCCATGAAGGCGACCGTGGACGCGCTGGGCGCCGAGCTGGGCCGGGCGAGCGCCTACCTGGAGCGGGCCCACGAGCGCGGCGGGCGGGACCGGTGATCCGCCGCGTCCTCGCCGTGGCCGTCGCGGCGGCGGCCGTGCTCGCGGGGTGCTCCTCGGGCGACGACGAGCCCGGCACCGTCTACCGCGAGGGCGAGCTGAGGATCCTCGGCGGCAGTGAGCTGGCCGATCTCGCCCCGATCCTCAGGCAGGCCGAACGTGACATCGGCGTCAGGGTCCGTATGACGTACGCCGGGACGCTGGACGGGGTCCAGCAGGTGGTGGACGGGAAGGCCGACGGCCGGTACGAGGCCGTGTGGTTCTCCTCCAACCGTTACCTGGCGCTGCACCGCGACGCCCAGCGCAGGCTGCGTACCGCGACGACCACGATGGCGTCGCCCGTGGTGCTCGGGGTCCGGCAGTCGGCGGCCAAGCGGCTCGGCTGGGACACTCGCCCGCCGACCTGGGCGGACATCGCCGAGGCCGCCGCCGCCAAGAAGTTCACCTACGGGATGACCAGCCCGGCGGCGTCCAACTCCGGGTTCTCGGCCCTGGTGGCGGTGGCGTCCGCGCTGGCGGGCTCGGGCAGCGCCCTGGACGCGGCGAGCGTGGACAGGGCGGCGCCGAGGCTGCGGGAGTTCTTCGCCGGGCAGACGCTCACCGCCGGGTCGTCGGGCTGGCTGTCGGACGCGTACCTGCGGCGTCAGGGCGCCCTGCTGGACGGGCTGGTCAACTACGAGTCCGTGCTGCGGTCGCTGAACGCCTCCGGGAGGCTCCGCGAGCCGCTGACGATCGTGTACCCGAGGGACGGGGTGGTCTCGGCGGACTATCCGCTGACCCTGCTGGCCTCGGCTCCGGCGGAGGCCCGGGAGAGCCACCGCAGGCTCGGCGAGTACCTGCGGCGGCCCGACGTCCAGCGGCGGATCATGACCGAGGCGCACCGCCGCCCGGTGAACCCGCAGGTCCGCCCGGACGGGTTCGCCGCGATGCCGCCCGAGCTGCCGTTCCCGGCCCGGCTGGACGCGGTGGACGCGCTGCTGGGGGCGTACTTCGACAAGATCCGCAGGCCGTCGCGGACGCTGTACGTCATCGACACCTCCGGGTCCATGGACGGCGAGCGGATCGAGGCGCTGCGCACGGCGCTGGTCGCGCTGACCGGCGGGGCGGGCGCGCCGTCGGGCCGGTACGACCGGTTCCACAACCGGGAGGAGGTCACGCTCATCCCGTTCGGCAGCGCTCCCGGCGAGCCCCGCGTCCACACGGTGCCCGCGCGGGCCCCCGAGGCGGAGCTGGGGCGGATCCGGGAGTTCGCCCGGGGCCTGACCGCCGGGGGCGAGACCGCGATCTACGACAGCCTCACGCGGGCGTACCAGGTCGCCGACCAGCAGGCCGCCCGCGACCCCGACCGGTTCACCTCGATCGTGCTGATGTCGGACGGGGAGAACACCAGCGGCACGGACTTCGAGGCGTTCCGGGCCCGGTTCGGCGGGCTGCCGGAGCGGGTGCGGGGCGTGCCGGTGTTCCCGGTGCTGTTCGGCGAGGCGGCCGTGGACGAGATGAAGGCGCTGGCCGAGCTGACCGGCGGGCGGGTCTTCGACGCCCGGTCCCAGTCCCTCGACGTGGTGTTCCGGGAGATCCGTGGCTACCAGTGACCGGCTCGTCCGCTACCTGGGCTCGACCAAGAACCTGGTCGGCTCGGCGTGCGGGCTGGCCGGGCTCGGCCTGTACTTCGCGGGCGTCGCCGGGGCGTACTGGCCGGTCGTGGTCGCCGGGCTGTACGCGGCGGGCGCGCTGGCCGCGCCGCCGGAGAAGGTCACCCTGGCCGTCGGCGACGCCGAGGACGAGACCGGGCGGCTGCGCGCGGACCTCGACGCGCTGGTGGAACGGGTCGCCGCGCACGCGGGCCGGATGCCGCCGCCCGCGATGGTGCGGCTCAAGGAGATCCGGGACACGCTGGGCGACGTGCTCGGCCGGGCCGACCTGCTGGCCGCCGACCCCGACGCCCGGTACGAGCTGACCCGGGCGATCCGCGCCGACCTGCCCGCCGGGTTCGAGGCGTACCTGAACCTGCCGGGCTGGTTCGCCTCCGGGCGGGGCGCGGCGGCGCGCCGCACCGCCGCCGACGAGCTGGTCACCCAGCTCGACCTCATCGGCGAGCACGTCACGGCGCTGGCGCACCGGCTGTTCGAGGCCGACGCGCAGCGGATGCGGGACCAGACGCGGTACCTCCAGGAGCGCTCACGCGAGGAGCCCTAGGCCCCGCGTGTTGACATCGCGGCAGGTCATACGGCAGATTGCCGCGCACGCCGGGGACGATCTCGGCGGGAGGTGACGACCGTGCCCGCGTTGATGTCGAGGCTGCTGCACACGCTCGGCGCCACCGCCTGGCGGATCCCGGCCCTGGTGATGACGGCCGCGCTGGCGGCCGGCTGGGCGCTGATCCGGCTGTGCGAGCCGGCCGACGCCGAGATCCGCGACCCGCTGAACTACCTCTGGTACTTCTTCGTCAGCGGCACCACCACCGGCTACGGGGACCTGTTCCCGGTCAGCGCGGGCGGCCGGATCGGCGGCGTGCTGATCGTCGGGGCGGGCCTGACCGCGGGGCTGATGCTGTTCGCGGAGCTGACGGTCTGGATGGCGAGGGGCAGGACGTTGAAGGCCAACGGGATGGCGCGGCTGCACCACGAGGACCACGTCGTGGTGATCGGCTACGAGCGGGAGCTGGTGCGGCACGTCATCGCCCAGCTGCGGCCCGACCCCAAGTACCGGCGGACCCCGGTGGTGGCGGTGTTCTGGGACGGCCAGCTCACCGGCGAGAACCCCGACCCGGGCGAGTACGACGTCGTCCGCTACGACGCCACGGGCCTGGACCGGGCGGGGGTGGACCGGGCGCGCACGGTGTTCGTCCACGGGCGCACCGACGACGAGACGATCCGGGTGATGCTGGCGGTGACCGCCCGCGCCCGCGAGAGGGGCCGCGACGGCACCCACTTCGTCGCCGGGCTGCGCGACAGCCACCGCGCCGAGCTGCGGGAGGCGCTGCTGCTGGTGGACCCCGACATCGAGGCCGTGGACCTGGACGACTACACGGTGGTCGCCGACGTGATCCGCAACCCCGGCGTGGCGTCGGTGTACTCGAACATGGCCAGCACGCTGGACTCCGACGGCTCGCTGTTCCGGGTGGACATCCCCGAGGGCGCGGGGGAGTGGTCCCGGATGGACGTCGCGGTGTTCCTGCTGCGGCGGGGCTGCACGCTGCTGGCGGTGGGGGAGTCGCACCGCCCCAACGCCCGGTTCCGGCTGCTGGGCGAGCCCGGCGAGCGGGTCCGCGGCGGCCAGTCGCTGGCGGTGGTGGCGCGCGAGCGCCCCGACCCGCCCTGGAGGGAGCTGGCCGCGGGCTGAGCGCGGAGAAGAAGCCGGGAGGACGCCGGCGGGTCCAGCGAGAGACGCCGGCGTCCTCCCGGCACCGCAGGGCCGCGCGGCCGGAGCGGTGCTCCGGGCCTCCCCGCGTCGGCCCGCGGTGGCCGGCCGCCCAGAAGGGGGCTGTCCCAGGGGAGCCTAGGCGGCCTGGCGGCGGTTGGCGTCCAGCAGGTGGTACAGCAGCAGCAGCTGCGTGATCGCCAGCGGATCGCTGGACGCGCCGTCGGCGAGCCGCCCGAGCGCGTCGGGCAGCTCGTTGCGGGTGTCGAGCCGTTCCCAGATGGCCTTCTTGACGACCTGGCACTCCTCCGGCGAGACGTAGCCGTGGACGTGCAGGGCGTCGACCGGGCGGCCGTCGGTGTCGCGGTGCAGCTTGAGGTGCATGGCGCGGTGCTCGGCGTCGTCGACGACCCCGCGCAGCTCCGGATGGTCGATGGTGGGCCGCAGCAGCAGCTCGGCCGACAGCGGCGTGCCGGGCGGGTCGGCGCGCCCGGCGACCGGCGCGAAGCGGACCACGATGTCGGCCCAGCGGCGCTGCGGGCGGATGTAGGCGGCGCTCTCGGGCTCCCGCCGGTCCAGCTCGGCGCGCACCTGCTCGGGGGTGTACCCGCGCTTGGTGCAGTCGCGGTCGATCTTCCACTGGTGGCGCAGCGGCTCGGGCGGGTCGAGGTAGACGGTGATGTCGAAGCAGGCGCGCGCCAGCCGGGTGTGCAGCGGCAGCAGTCCCTCGACGATGACGAAGTCGCGCGGCTGGACCAGTTCCGGCCGCACCAGCTCGCCGGTGGAGTGGTCGTACACGGGCTTGAGGATCGGTTCGCCCATCGACAGCAGCTGGAGGTGCTGCTCCATGATGTTGATGTGGTTGCAGTCGGGGTGCAGGGCGGTGAACGGCTTGTCCCGGCGTTCCTCGCGGTCGTAGCGGTGGTAGTCGTCCACGCACACCGCGGTCATCCGGTCCTCACCCAGACACTGCACGAGCCCCCTGGTCAGTGTCGTCTTGCCCGCCGCGCTGTCCCCGGCGATGGCGAGCATGACGGGACGTCGGCCTGAGCCGCGTGCCCGGAGCATATGCACGATCCGATGGGGCACTGATGTCCTCCGTCCGCGCCGTTTGCCTGACGGACAGGACGTTACGGGCAGGTTTCTCACCGGTCCTCACCCCTGTAGGTGAGGGGAGGGGTGAATCCGGTGCCCCCGAGCGCTACTGGCGAGTAGCTTGCGGTTGTTATGTTGCTCGGATGGGTCCCCCTGTGCGCGTCGTCCTCGTCGACGACCACGAGATGATCCTCGCCGGCCTCCAGGCGATGCTGGCCGGATTCCCCGGCCGGGTGCGCGTCGTGGGGCAGGCGGGCGACTCCCGCGAGGCGGTCCGGCTGGTGACCGCGCTGCGCCCCGACGTGGTGCTGCTGGACGTGCGGCTCGGGCCGGAGAGCGGCCTGGACCTGTGCCGTGACCTGACCGCCCACTCGCCCGGGTCCCGGGTGGTCTTCCTGTCGGTCTACGACGACGAGCAGTACGTCTTCGAGGCGCTGCGCGCCGGGGCCGGCGGGTACCTGCTCAAACGGGTGGACGGGCTGGAACTCGTCCGGCGGCTGGAGGAGGTCGCCCAGGGCGAGACGGTGGTGGACCCCACGCTGGCGGGCCGGATGGCGGCCAGCGCCGCCCGGCTCAACCGCGGCGAGTTCTGGCCCGGCGCCAACCGCGGCCTCACCCAGCGCGAGAGCGAGGTGCTGTCCCTGCTGGTCGCCGGGCTGTCCAACCGGGCGATGGCGTCGCGGCTGGTGCTCAGCGAGGAGACCGTCAAGAGCCACCTGCGCGCCCTGTACCGCAAGCTGGAGGTCACCGACCGCTCGGGCGCCATCGCGGTGGCCCTGCGCGAGGGCCTGTTCCGGTGAGGGCCCGGTGACGCCGCTGGAGCTGCTGGCCGGGCGCGGCCCCGACCTGCTCGTCCGGATCGTCACGGTGGCCTGCTCGGACCGGGTGCTGCCGGACATGGCCGTGGAGCTGGCGGGGCTGGTCGTCCGCTCGGCCGCCGACCTGCCGTTCTGCGACGTGTACGTGCTGGACGAGGAGGAACGGGTGCTGGAGTGCCCCGGGCGCGAGCCGGTGCCGCTCGGGGAGGGCGACGTCGGGTGGGTCGCCGCGCACGGCATCGTCCGGCCGCACCCCGACGGGCGCGGGGCGGCGCTGCCGGTCCGGGCCGGGGGCGCCACGCTCGCGGTGATCGACACCCGCTCGGCCGGGCCGTGCCGTCCCGAGGACCTGGAGCTGGTCACCGCGCTGGCCGCGCTGTTCGCCCCGGTGCTGCACTCGTGCCGGCGGCTGCGCAACGCCCAGGAACGCGAGCACTCGGCCGAGCGGTTCGCCGAGCGCGCCGTGGAGGTGCAGGAGGCCGAGCGGGCCCGGCTGGTGCGCGACATCCACGACGGCATCGCCCAGCGGCTGGCCAGCCTCGGCTTCCACCTGTCGGCCTGCGACCGCGCCCTGGCGCATGGCGCCGCCCGCGAGGCTCACGACCAGCTGGTGCTGGCCCGGGAGCTGTGCGAGCTGGCGGCGGCCGAGACCCGGGCGGCGATCGGCGGGCTGCGGCCCCCGGTGCTCGACGACCTGGGCCTCACGGCGGCGCTGGCCACGCTGGCCCGGGAGGCCGGGTCCCGGCAGCCGTCGCTGGACGTGTCCGTCACGGTGTCCGGGGAACTGGAGGCCGCGCTGCCCGACCACGTCCAGACCGCGCTGTACCGGATCGCCCAGGAGGCCGTGGGCAACTGCCTGCGGCACGCCGAGGCGTCCACGGTGCACGTCCTGCTGGAACACGACCACGACCGGGTACGGCTGCGGATCACCGACGACGGGGTCGGCTTCTCGATCCAGGACGTGTTCGCGCCCGGCCGCCGCCCCGACTCCTACGGGCTGCGCGGCATGGCCGAGCGCGCCGAGCTGCTGGGCGGCCGGGTGCACGTCTCCAGCCGCCCCGGCGGCGGCACCTCGGTGGAGGCCCTGGTGCCGCTGCGCCGCTGACCCCTGATCAACCGGGTACGGGCCAGTCCTTCTGCTCGAAGAAGATCATGTCCAGCGCCACCGCCGACACGGCGACCAGGACCCGCAGCGGGTCGTACAGCGGGTGGTGGATCTCCACCCGGTACCGGTCGACGGTGGTGAGCATCTCCTTGAGGACGCCGGTCCACTTCTTGTCGATCCGCGCGACCTGCGTCCCGGCGGCGTCCCGCACGCGGTAGGTGCGGCCCACCTTGGCCGCCTCCAGGGTGCCCACCAGCCGCCCGGCCGCGTCGTTCAGGTCACGGGAGTGGTAGTTGCCGCGCCGCGAGGCGTCCAGGGTGCCGATCACGGCGCCGTTGGGGGCCAGCACCCGCCCGCCGCCCTCGTTGCGGGCGTGGATGACCACCAGCGGCTCGCCGCCCGGTCCCGTCACCTGGACGGTGCGCTCCCGGGCCCCGCCGACCGCCGTGCGGGCCGCCTGGCGGCCCAGCGACACCTTCTCCTCGGACGCCTTGGCGACCAGCGTGCCCCCGCCATCGAGGATCTTGTAGTGCGACCTGGCCGCGGGGGCGCGCAGGGGCTGTTCGACCCACAGGAGCGGGGAGCTGAAGAGATCGTTCACGGCTCCGAATATGCCATCACCGCACGCGGAACGTGATCCCCGCGCGAACCAGCCGGTCGATGAGCGCGTCGCCCATCGCCACCGCGGTCGTCACCTGCCCGGCGGTCTCCGGGAGGTCGTCGTGGGCCAGGCACAGCGCCGACTCGGCCAGCATCTTGGCGGTCTCGCCGTACCCGGGGTCGCCGCCCGCGACCTCGGTGACGACCTCCTCGCCCGCGTGCACCCCGCCGGTGACCCGGCCCACGAACGTCACGCTGAACCAGTGCCGGGCGCGCTGCTCGGCGGACGGCCCCTCCCCGGGCGTGCGCAGCCCGGTCAGCAGCGCGCGGGCGGGCGGGATCTGCGCCAGCACCGCCGCCGCGGTCGTGCCCGCCGCCAGGCCCGCCGCGGTCGCCAGCCGCCGCACCGCCAGGTAGTGCCCGTAGCTGAAGTCGGGCCCGTACCGGTCGAGGGCGGCGGCCGAGCGCACCACGATCTGCGGGTCGATGGTCGGCATCGGCAGGGTCCACCCGCCGCCGACGCGGGTGCGCGGGACGGGGCTGCGCGAGACCCGGACGCGGCGGCCCGCCGGGCGGCGTTCCACCCGGCGGCGCTCCCGTTCCGCCCGCACCATGCCCGGCAGGTCGGTGAGCACCCCGACCGCCGAGTGCAGCGTGCCGCCGGAGGCGTCGCCGTTGACCCGCACGAAGCCCTCCACGTGCAGCGGGGCGCCCTCCGGGAGCTGCTTGACGGTGAAGTACACCCCCAGATCGTGCGGGATCGAGTCGAACCCGCAGGCGTGGACGAGCCGCGCGCCCGTGCGCACCGCCTCCTCGTGGTACCGCAGGTACATCAGGTCCACGAAGGTCGGCTCGCCGGTCAGGTCCACGTAGTCGGTGCCCGCGCGGGCGCACGCGGCCACCAGCGGCTCCCCGTACCTCAGGTACGGCCCCACGGTGGAGATCACGACGCGGGCGGACTCGGCCACCGCGCGCAGCGACTCCGGGTCCTCGGCGTCGGCGTGCAGCAGCGGCAGGTCCTTGCAGGCGGGGTCGAGCCCGGCCAGCCGCTCCCGGACGGCCTCCAGCCTGGCCATGTTGCGCCCGGCCAGCGCCCACCGCGTGCCGGGCGGGGCGTGCTCGGCGAGGTGGTCGGCGGTCAGGCCGCCGGTGAAGCCGGTCGCGCCGAACAGGACGAGGTCGTACGTGCGGGCCATCGGACGCCTTCTCTCGCGGGGAACAGCTGCCGAACCCGATTCTGCCCCTTGTTCACAGCCCGCGCGCGGCCGGGCGCCAGCCGGGGGCCTCCAGCAGGTGCTCGATGAACAGCCGGGTCGTCGCGGTCGGGGCGGGACCGGCCACCGCGTGCCAGGGGCGGTGCAGCGGCGTCCCGGGCGCGTCGATCACCCTCAGCCGCCCGTCGGCCAGCTCCTGGCCCACCGCGTCCCGCGAGACCAGCGCCGCGCCCAGCCCCGCCGCCGCGCCCGCGATCACCGCCCCGTTGGAGCCCAGCACGAGCTGCGGCGGATCGGCGTCCCGCTCGGCCAGATACGCCTCGGCGGTGGCGCGCGTGCCCGACCCCGGCTCGCGCATCACCCACGGCGTGGTGCGCAGGTCGAACGGCACGCCCGGCGCGGTCACCACCACCAGGTCGTTCGGGCGTGTCGCCAGCACCGCGGCCGGCACCCCGGCGGGCGGCCGGCCGCCCAGCACCAGGTCGGCCTCGTGGTCGGCCAGCCGCCGCCACACCTGGCGGCTCGGCCCCACCTCCAGCGTCAGCTCCACCTCGGGCCAGCGCGCCCGGAACCCGGCCAGCAGGTCCGGCAGCACCTGGTCGGCGGCGGTCGTCACGGCCGCCAGCCGCAGCCGCCCGCGCTCCGGGTCGGCCTCGCCGCGCGCCGCCGCCCGGCCCTCCTCCAGCAGCCCCAGCACCTGCCGGGCGTACCCGGCGTACACCGTGCCCGCCGGGGTCAGCCGCACGCCGCGCCCCACCCGCTCGACCACCGGCACCCCCAGGTCGCGGGCCAGCGCGGCGACGGCCGCCGACACCGCCGACTCGGTCACGTACAGCCGGGCGGCGGCGGCCCGCACCGACCCGGTCTCCGCCAGCGCCACGAAGGTGCGCAGCCGTCCCTCGGTCATCACGATCCTTGAGCGAAAGGTTGATCGTCAGCCCAGAACACTTGATGGACAAGGCAAGTATCGCTCCCGCAGTCTGGACCCGTCCAGGTCGACGACGGCACGGGAGCAGGCGATGACGGGCAACGGAAGCAGCGGAGGCCGCTGGTCGGCGGGTGTGATCCCGTACGCGGAGATGGGCTACTGGAAGCCGGACTACCAGCCCAAGGACAGCGACATCCTGGCGGCGTTCCGGATCACGCCGCAGCCGGGCGTGCCGCCGGAGGAGGCGGGCGCGGCGGTGGCCGGTGAGTCCTCCACCGCCACCTGGACCGTGGTGTGGACCGACCGGCTCACCAGCTACGAGAACTACCAGGCCAAGTGCTACAGGGTCGAGCCGGTCCCGGGCAAGGAGGGCGAGTTCATCGCCTACATCGCCTACGACCTCGACCTGTTCGAAGAGGGGTCGATCGCCAACCTGACCTCCTCCATCATCGGCAACGTCTTCGGGTTCAAGGCGCTGCGGGCGCTGCGGCTGGAGGACATGCGGATCCCGCCGCACTACATCAAGACGTTCCAGGGGCCCGCGCACGGCATCGTCATGGAGCGCGAGTACCTCAACAAGTACGGCCGCCCGCTGCTCGGCGCGACCGTCAAGCCCAAGCTGGGGCTCAGCGCCCGCAACTACGGCCGCGTCGTCTACGAGGCCCTGCGCGGCGGCCTCGACTTCACCAATGACGACGAGAACATCAACTCGCAGCCGTTCATGCGCTGGCGCGACCGCTACCTGTACTGCATGGAGGGCGTCAACAAGGCGCAGGCCGCCACCGGCGAGGTCAAGGGCCACTACCTCAACGTCACCGCCGGGACGATGGAGGCGATGTACGAGCGCGCCGAGTTCGCCAAGGAGCTCGGCAGCGTCATCGTCATGATCGACCTCACCATCGGCTACACCGCGATCCAGTCGATGGCCAAGTGGGCCCGCGCCAACGGCGTCATCCTCCACCTGCACCGCGCCGGGCACTCCACCTACACCCGGCAGAAGATCCACGGCGTCAGCTTCCGCGTCATCGCCAAGTGGATGCGGATGGCGGGCGTCGACCACATCCACGCCGGGACCGTCGTCGGCAAGCTGGAGGGCGACCCCAACAGCGTCGCCGGCTTCTACGACACCCTGCGGCTGGACAAGGTCTCCGCCGACCCGGTCAAGGGCCTGTACTTCGACCAGGAGTGGGCGTCGATGCCCGGCGTCATGCCGGTCGCCTCCGGCGGCATCCACGCCGGGCAGATGCACCAGCTGCTGCACCACCTGGGCGAGGACGTCGTGCTGCAGTTCGGCGGCGGCACGATCGGGCACCCGATGGGCATCGCCGCGGGCGCCGAGGCGAACCGGGTGGCGCTCGAGACGATGATCAAGGCGCGGAACGAGGGCCATGTCCAGCGCCCGGTTGCGGGAGGCGGCCCGCTTGAGGATCTCCGGGCCCTCCTTGTAGTAGTCGAGGCCCTCGTTC
>DATADI010000197.1:0-2182 GCA_036258615.1 Thermomonospora sp.
GTCCTCGCGGCGCTGCCCGCCGGGGCGACGGTGCTGGTGTCGGGGATCTCCGACGGCCCCAGCGCGGCCGGTCCCCACCTGCGCGTGGCGATCGCCGCAGGACCCGGCATCCCCGCAGGGTCCTACCTGACCTCCGACTCCACCCGCCGCGAGGGCATCGTCATCACGCCGGACGTAACCGCCACGCTGCTGCGGGCGGTCCAGGCGCCGCTCCCCGCCGACCTCATCGGCACCCCCTGGCGCGGGCAGGGCGAACGGGCGGGCGCCACGACGGGGGTCACCGAACTCACCCGGCACAACGTCGCCGCGCAGACCTACAAGTCCGTCCTGCCCCGTTTCTTCCTGGGGCTCGTCATCTCCCAGGTCGCCTTCTACGTGGCCGCGATGCTCATCCTGCGCCGCCGCCGCGCCGAGGACGGCAGGCGGCGCGTCCTGGCGGTCATCCGGGTGGTGGCGCTCGCCTGCGCGGCGGTCCCGGTCTCGACCTACCTCGTCAACCTCCTGCCGTGGTGGCGCGGCGGATCGCCGGAACTCACGCTGCTCGGCGGGATCGCCGCGTTCGACGCGCTCATCGTCGCCGTGGCGCTGGCCGGGCCCTGGCGGCGCAGCATCCTCGGCCCCGGAACGGTCGTCGCCGCCGTCACCGCCGCGACCGTCGGCCTGGACCTGGTGACCGGCACCCGGCTCCAGCAGTACAGCCTCATGGGGTACTCACCGCTGGTCGGCGGCCGGTACTACGGGCTCGGCAACATCGCCTTCTCCGTCTTCGCCACCTCCATCCTGCTCGCCGGGGCCGGGCTGGCGCAGTGGCTGGTCAACCGGGGCACCGAACGCGGCGACGGCGAACGCGCCCGGCGCTGGGCCGTCACCGCCGTCGTCACCCTCGGCCTGCTCGCGATGGCACTCGACGGGCTGCCCCTGTGGGGCGCCGACTTCGGCGGCGTGATCGCCATCGTGCCCGGCCTGGCCGTCGCCGCGCTCATGGTCGCGGGCAAGCGGGTCTCGGTCGTCCGGCTCGGAGCCTTCTGCGCGATCGGCGGCGTCCTCGTCCTGACCATCGCCTACCTGGACCACCTCGGCGGCAGCAGCACCCACCTGGGCCGCTTCTTCGGCGAGCTGCTGGAGGGCGAGGCCGGGCCCACCGTCGAACGCAAGTTCAGCGCCATGGTCAAGACCATCCGCAACCCGACCCTGACCCCGATCGCCGTCGCCGCGCTCGTCCTGCTGTTCCTGATGCTCCGCCGCCCCGGCCGCATGCGCGCCCCCGCCCTCGAACAGGTCTACGCCCACGCCCCCCTTCTGCGCGCCGGGCTCATGGGCGCCCTCGCGACGGCCGTCGTCGGCACCCTCGTCAACGACTCGGGCATGGCCGTCCTCGCCCTCGCCCTCGTCGTCGCCGTTCCCCTGGCCCTGGCGGCCTCCTGCGCGAGGACGACCCCCCAGACCTCGGCGCCGACGTCCTAACGGTCACCACCGACCATGCCCGGCCCTTCAGGCGGGTGGCCCGGAGCACCGGCGGAGAGCCGCCCGCCTGCAGCGGCGAACCCGTGGCGGATGATGCCCTCGTCCAGCCAGCGGTCCAGGTGGGCCCAGGTGGTGCCGCGCGCGGACCGGCCGGTGAGGACGCCCAGGTGGTCGCCGGGGGCGATCTCGAAGCGGACCTGGGGCGCGGAGCGCAGCAGCAGGGTCAGGGCCCGTACCGCGCGGGGCGGGGCCGTGCGGTCGCCGTTCCCGGCGATGGCCAGTACCGGGACGGTGACCGCGTGCAGGGCCTCCAGCAGGCCGTTCTCCTGGAGGAAGGCCGCGTACGGGCGGGTGAGGCCGCGGCCGGGATGGGCGCGCAGAGCGGCGGCGTAGTGGTCGGTGGCCTCCAGGTGGGACAGGTAGTCGCGGTCGTCGATCCGGGCGAGGACCGCCGGGGCGCGCAGCAGACCGCCGGTGACCGGATGCGCGGGCGGTTCGCCGCGGTCGCCGGTGACGGGGGCGACGGCGGCGACCGAGGCGATCGGGAGGCCGGGGTCGCGGGCGGCGGCCAGCAGCGCCAGCACCCCGCCCAGCGACCAGCCGACGATCTGGACCGGCTGCCCGCCGGCGTCCTCGCTGACCCGGCGGACGGCGTCGGGCAGGACGCCGGCGACCCACTCGGCGATCCCGGCGGCCGGGTCCGGCGGGGCGGCCCGGC
>DATADI010000198.1:0-1823 GCA_036258615.1 Thermomonospora sp.
GTCCGCAGCGTCTCCCCCGGGGCGGCCACCCAGCGGTGGATCGTCCCGGTCGGGATCACCACGTAGTCGCCCTCGCCCACGTCCAGCGCGCCGTAGGTGGACTCGAACCGGGCCGCGCCGGACTGCACGTACACGACCTCGTCGCCCACCGAGTTGCGGTACAGCTCGCTCGGACCGTCGGCGGGGTCCACCGCGACATAGGAGATCCGCACGTCGTCGTTGCCCACCAGCACCTGCCGCCCGAGCACCAGGTCACCGCCCACCGGCAGGTCCTGGGTGCGGTAGGCGCGGGGACGCAGGGGGTGGTTGGGCTCCAGGGCGCCGTCGCCCGCGGCCTCCGTCACCCCCTCGCTCTTGATGATCGCGGTGGGAGCGTGCCGGTGGTACAGCAGTGACGAGTCGGAGGAGAACCCCTCCTCGCCCATCAGCTCCTCGGCGTACAGGCCGCCGTCCGGCCGCCGGAACCGCACGTGCCTCTTGCGCGGAACCTCACCGACCACCCGGTAATAGGGCATCGTCGCCTCCTACCCAGGGACACCTTTGTCTCCGCCTACGGTACGTCGCGTGCGTGTCGCGGTCACCACCGCCTTGATCGCCAGCAAGATAGGGAGGAGCGACCGTTGGCCCGCCCCCGAGATGAGTCCCCATGGCCCCCGTTGACCACCACGCGGCACCGTCCCCGGACGGCGCCCGTCACCTCGACGCCGTTCCGCCCGCCCGCCGTCCCACCCGGGCCCAGCGCCGCCTGCTGGCGCTCTCCGCCGGGCTCGGGGTCGCGCTGCTGGCGGGCGGCACGTTCGTCCTGACCTTCGACGACCTGCGCGAGCTGGCCCGCGCGGGCGGCACCGCCGAACGCTGGGCGCCCGCCTACCCGGTGATGCTGGACGCGCTGATCACGGTCATCATCCTGTCGCTGGTCGCCGCCCGCGAGGCCCGCTGGTGGTCGCGCTTCCTGCGGTGGGCGCTGCTGGTGGCGGTGGTGGCGGGCGCGGCGGCGGCGAGCGTCCAGCGGGCCGTCGGCGGGTACGGCGACCTGCCGGAGGACCGGCTGCGGGCCGGGGTCGCCATCGCCCCGTACGTCATGCTCGTGCTCGTCGTCTGGCTGTGGCTGACGATGTTCCGCCAGCTCCAGCGGACCCCGGCGAGTCCAACCGAGCCCGCGCCCGCCGTCGTCCCCGCGCCCCGGCGGCCCGAGGAGCCGGCCGCGCCCCCGCTCGCGCTCCCCGCCGGGCGGACCGACGACACCTGGCTGTTCGGGGACGGCGAGGACGCCGAGCCCCCGGTCCCCGAGGACCTGCCCGAACCGGTGCCCGTCGAGAGCGACGCCGCGCCGCTGGACCCGCTGCCCGAGCCCCGCCCCGGGCCGATCGCCGACCCGGTCACCACCGTCGACGTCGACGACGACCCGACCCCGCCGGGCGTCTACCCCGCCGAACTCCCCACCGACGTGGAGCTGGTCCGCGGCCACGGCCGCGCGCCGTCCAAGCCCGCCGCGACCACCCGGCCCGACATCGTGATGCCGTCGGGGAACGACCTGTTCGACGCGCCGCCTCCGCTGTCGGAGGACGAGCACGACGAGCCCGCCGACGGCACCGACCGCGCCGAGGACGCCGACGGCGGCGACGGCACCGGCCCCCGCCTGCGCCACCTCCGCAAACCCCGCCCCGCCGACGGACCGGTCCCCTTCCACGACGACCTCATCCCCGACGGCGACCCGCCCTCCGGCAGCCTCCGCAGCTCCCCCACCCCACCCCAGGACTGACCCACCTTCTGCGGGGACGCCCCCCACCTGGTTCCTCTGGGGGGCGCCCCCAGACCCCCGA
>DATADI010000199.1:0-4315 GCA_036258615.1 Thermomonospora sp.
GGGGTGACCTGCGGAGGCGGCGCGGGCGTGTCGTCCACGGAGATGCCGTAGTCGGTGGCCAGCCCGGCGAGCCCGGAGTCGTAGCCCTGGCCGACCGCGCGGAACTTCCAGGCCCCCTGCCTGCGGTACAGCTCGCCGAGCACGAACGCGGTCTCGGTGGTGGCCCCGGTGCTGTCGAAGCGCGCCGTCTCCGCTCCGGTCGCGGCGTCCACCAGCCGGACGTACAGGCCCTGGAACCCCCCGAACGTCCCGCCGTCCGCCGAGGCCGCGATCACGATGGTCTCGATCTGCGGCTCCACCCGGTCCAGGTCCACCGCCAGCACGTCCAGCACCGTGGGGCCCTGCCGCTTGCCCTCGTGGCGGACCGCGCCGGAGGGGTGGGCGGGCTGGTTGTAGAAGACGAGGTCGTCGTCGGAGCGGACCCGGCCCCCCGCGAGCAGCAGCGCGGAGGCGTCCGCGTCGGGCACCCCGGGGCCGCCCTGCCAGCCCAGCTCGACACGGATGGCGGAAACCGGCACCGGTACGTTGGCGCCCTTCTGCATCGTCATGGGTGCCAACCTAAGGCCACGGCGGCACCGCGATCGAGGGGGGCGCCCCACGGGGTTCAGAAGTTCATCGTGTCCGGGTCGGGGCCGAGCCGCCGCCCGGTGTCCAGCGCGGCGATCTCCGCCATGTCCTCGTCGGTCAGCTCGAAGCCGAACACGTCGAAGTTCTCGGCGATCCGCGCCGGCGTCACCGACTTGGGGATGACGACGTTGCCGAGCTGCAGGTGCCAGCGCAGCACGATCTGCGCCGGGGTCCTGCCGTGCCGGGCCGACAGCCGTACCAGGACGGGCTCCTCCAGCAGGCCGCGTCCCTGGCCGAGCGGGCTCCACGCCTCGGTGGCGATGCCGTACTCCTGGTGGAAGGCGCGCAGCTCGGCCTGCGCGAGCATGGGGTGCAGCTCGATCTGGTTGACGGCGGGCGGCACGTCGCCCTCGTCCAGCACGCGGGTGAGGGTCGCGACGGTGAAGTTGGAGACGCCGATCGCGCGGACCCGCCCGTCCTGGTAGAGCCGCTCCAGCGCGCGCCAGGCGTCCATGTACCGGTCCTGCGCGGGCACCGGCCAGTGGATGAGGTACAGGTCCAGCACGTCGAGGCCGAGCCTGCCCATGCTCTGGTCGAACGCGGCCAGGGCCCGGTCGTACTCGTGCTCGGTGTTCCACAGCTTGGTGGTGACGAACAGCTCGTCACGGGGGACGCCGGAGGACCTGACGGCCCGTCCGACGCCCTCCTCGTTGTAGTACAGCGCGGCCGTGTCGATGCTGCGGTAGCCCACGTCCAGGGCCGTCGCCACGGCCTTCTCCGCCTCGGCGTCCTCGACCTGCCACACCCCGTAGCCGAGCTGCGGCATCGGGACGCCGTTGTTCAGCGTGATGTTCGGAACGGTCATGGTGTACTTCCGTACCCATGACCGTTCCGGACATGTCCGCAGATCAGGGGGCCTGAACGACCTTGCGGACCACGGCGGTGTTGTTGGCGGGGGCCGGGTCGGGGGTCTTCGCCGTGGCCGCGACCCGGTAGACGACCGGACCGCGCACGTTCCGGCCGATGGCCACCGTCACCTCGATGGTCACGGCCTGGCCGACGGCCAGCCTGGGCAGCACGCAGCGGATGCCGTTCCCGGACTTGGCGCAGCCCTTGACCCCGGCGAGCGTCAGGCCCTTCGGCAGCGCGCCGCTGACCACCACGCCCCTGGCGTCCAGCGGGCCGGTGTTCGTCACGGTGAAGCGGTAGACGCCCCGGCGGCCCGCGACGAACTCGCCGACGCCCCGCCCGGCGACGCGCACGTCGGCGCGCGGCTTGATCACGTTGGTGGTGATCCGGCGGGTGTTGTTCCCGGGCCGGGGGTCGTACGGGGACGCGGCGGAGGCGGTGGCGGCCACGGTGAGCTTGGTGCCGACCTTGGCGGGGGTCGTGCCGGTGAAGCGCACGGTCTTGGCCGCCCCGGCCTTGAGGTCCCCGACCCCGCAGACGATCCGGGTCGGCTGGCGGGTGCAGCCGGGGGCCTTGATCTGGGTGAGGGTCCGGGGCACGGTGAACGCCACGCGGGTCTTGGCGGCGACCTTGGGCCCGGCGTTGCGGACGGTGGCGGCGTAGGTGACGGCCGACTTCGGCGCGGCGTGCCTGGGCCCGGTCAGGGTGACCCCCAGGTCCGCGCCGTGCACGATCTTCACGGTGACGCCGGCCCCGTTGTTGTCGGGGTTGGCGTCGCCCTCCAGCGGCTCGGCGCCGATGCCGGAGAACAGCGCCTCCTCCTTGGTGCCCGCCGGGACGACGGCCTTCCAGGTGACGGTCTTGGACTGGCCCACGGCGAGGGTGCCGAGGGAACACTGCGCGCCGATCCCGGCCGGGTGCGGGACGACCCGGCAGCCGGGCGCCTGGAGACTGCGCACTCCGGTGACAAAAACGGCCGCCGAGGCGTTCGCCTGGGCACCGGGACCGGTGTTGCGGACGGTGCCCTGGAAGGTGATCTCACCGCCCGGCCGGACCTGTCCGGGGCCCTTGATCGTGGCGACGAGGTCGTTGCCCGCGTCGCCCTGCGCCGGGCGTGATCCCGCGTATGCCGAGGTCACCGAGCCGAGGACGGCCACTGCCGCCACGGCGGGCACGATGAAGCGTTTCAAGGAGACTTCCCTTTGCGAAGACGGCCTGCGGGGCATGGGGAGGCCGTGCGGACGGAATGACCGCAGGGAGCGTAGTGATCGTCTCCGGGGCGCGCTACGCAGTGAACGCAAAAGGGCCCGGCCTGCGCCGGGCCCTCCACGCCGCTCTCGGTCACCCCCGGGGGTGTGCCCGCAGCGCCGCGATCAGCCACTCGTAGCCGGGCACCGCCGACGGGAACGGCGGGCGGCCGTTGACGATCCCCAGCAGCTGCCAGTACCGCTCGACCCGGGCGTCGGTGAAGGTCTCCAGGCCGCGCAGCAGCTCGGCGCGCCGCTCCGCCGGGGTGTCCGGCGGCACGATGAGGTCGAGGACGCCCTTGCCCTCCGCCGAGTCCGGGGCGATCCCCTCGGCCAGCGCCCGCCCGGTGTGCTCGGCCACCAGCTGCGGGTCCACGGCCTGCTCGGCGCCGGGACCGCCGTCCCGTCCGGCCAGCGCCATCTCCCGCACGCGCCGCCGGAACGCCTCGTCCTGGGCCAGCTCGGCCAGCTCGATCCAGGCGTCCACCTGCTCGGGGGACGGGTCCTCGGGCAGCTCGACGGACCGCATGCCCGTCGCGATGCCCATCGCGGGGGCGTCCGGGTCGATGCCCTCGAACACCCCGTTGACGAAGTCGTCGATCAGCTGCCGCCGCTCCCGGGCGGACAGCGTGGCCAGTCGGTGCGTCACCATGGTCTCCTCGATCGTCTTACCGTGCCGGGCGACCGCGCTGAGCACCGACCGGCGCACCCGCAGCGTGCGGATCTCCGCGTCCAGCGCCGCGACGTGCACCCGCGCCACCTCCGCGAGCGTGGTGGTACGGGACAGCACCGCCCGGACCGCCTCCAGCCCGAACCCCAGCTCCCGCAGGGTCCGCACCAGGTCCAGCCGGGCCACCGCCGCCGCGTCGTACAGCCGGTAGCCGGTGGCGGACCGGCCCGCCGGGGGCACCACGCCCTCGTCGGACCAGAACCGGATCGTCCGGGTCGTCAGGCCCGTCAGCTCGGCGAGCTGCCCGATGGTGAGGTACTCAACGCTCTCGCCCATGACCTCCACGGTGCACCTTCCAGCCGCTGGAAGGTCAAACGCGGCGCACCACCCCGGCCATGAACGTCACGCCCGCCCCGACGGCCAGCGCATGCTGAACGACCGCGACCAGCGTGAACTCGGCCGTCACATAGCCCCCCGGATGCAGCAGCGCCATCGGCAGCTTCCACGCGCTCCACGCGAACAACGACCCGGACGCCGTGAACAGCACCGCCATCGGCACCCACCGAGGCACCCGCGCGGGCCGCCCCCGCGTGAGCACCCAGGCGCTCCAGACCCCCAGCAACGCCCACATCCCCGAACCGGCGTGCAGCAGCCGCCCGTCGACATCCCACAGACCCCGACGCTCCGGGTCGAGCCCCACCGTCCCGCCCAGCGCCCACTGCGACCACAGCACGGCCAGCCCCGCCGTCACCACCATCGCCGCCGTGACCTTCCCCGACGCCGCGACACCCCCATCCCCCACCCGCCCGAGAAAGGCCCCGGGCCACCGCTCCCGCAGATAGAGCGGCAGCCCCACGGCCAGCCCCACCGCCATCCCCGTGAACCCGACGGTCATCAGCACCGTCTCCCACTCCGGCACCGC
>DATADI010000200.1:0-2634 GCA_036258615.1 Thermomonospora sp.
GCCGTACGGGGAGGCGTCTGTCACGGGCTTCGCTTTCGTGTCCTGACCACTGCTGGGAGCGCCACCGTACGCCGCCGGGACGCCCGGCCACCAGCGTCAGTCGATCCGGTGGCCCAGGCTCTGCCAGAGAAGCCGTTCCTCCTCGGTCGGGGGGCGCCGCGACCAGGACTCGGGGTGCCCCGGCGGCGGCTCGGCCAGGGCGGGCGGCGGGTCGTCCGGCTCCCGCAGGAGGTGGACGTACGTCCCGCTCATCACTTCCCACTGCATCCGGCCCGCCTCGCTGAGCCAGCGGCCGAGGCCCAGGGCGATCCTCTTCCAGAGAGCCACGACATCCTCCGCCCGTGCGTTGCGGCTGTCCCGACCCTGGAAGGCCCGGCTAAAGGGGCGCTAAGGCCGCGCCTAAGGACGGCTTTAGCGCCGCCGCCGAGCATGGGACGCGACGGAGCGACCGCCGAAAGCGAGGATCGCCTTGGACTTCCCGGACGTTCACCTGGTCGCGGCGGGGACGGCGCTGCCCGGTCCGGCGGTGGACAACGCCACGCTGGCCCGCCGGTTCGGCGGGGACACCCTGTGGGAGCAGTGGGCCGACGCGTTCATCGGCACCCGCGCCCGGCACTTCTCGGTCGACCTGGAGACGGGGGAGGTCCGGTTCCGGCTGGCCGACCTCGCCCGGACGGCCGCCGAACGGGCACTGTCGGCGGCCGGGGTCGCCGCCGCCGACGTGGACGTGATGGTGATGGGCACCTCCAGCCCGGACATGCTCATGCCCGCCACCGTGAACGTCGTCGCCGACGAGCTGGGCGTCAACGACATCCCCACCTACCAGCTCCAGTCGGGGTGCACCGGCGCGGTGCAGGCGCTGGACCTGGCGTACGCGCTGCTGCGGACCGGGCGGCACCGCACCGCCCTGGTGCTGGGCGGCGACGTGTGCACCAAGCACCTCGACCTCACCCTGGACCCCTCGACGCTGTCGCCGGACGAGCTGGTCCCCGGGCTGATGTTCGGCGACGGGGCGGGCGCGGCGGTGCTGAGCACCGAGCCGGCGGCCGGCTCCGCCGTGGTCCGCCACGTGCTGGTCCGGCTGACCGGCACCGGCCGACCGCCCGGCCACACCGTTGAGTGGTACGGCCCGGCCGATCGTGACCGGGAGGGCACCGCGGTCGGCGAGGACTACAAGGCCATCGAGGAGTCCGTGCCGGTGATGGCCGAGGAGATCCTGGCGGAGCTGCTCGACGAGCTGGACTGGAAGGACGTGGACTACCTGCTGCCGCCCCAGCTGTCCGGCCGGATGACCGCGCACATCGTGGACCGGCTGGACCTGCTGGACGCGCACGAGATCAGCGTCGTCGCCGAGACCGGCAACACCGGCAACGCGCTGCCGTTCTTCCAGTTCGAACGGCTGCTGCCCCGGCTGGCCGCCGGGGACCGGGCGGTCGGCATCGCGGTCGAGTCCAGTAAGTGGATCAAGGGCGGGGTGGCGCTGGAGAAGGTCTCGTGACCGGCCCCAACGACCTCGGCGAGCTGAAGCGGCACGTCCTGGTCCACGCCCGCGGCCAGAAGCTGGACCCGGCGCGGTACCGGGCGATCCTCAGGCGCATCGAGCACGACGAGGACGGTCCCGGATCCTGGGTCGCCGAGTGGAGCCGCGCCGCGCGAGACCTGGAGGAGCGCGGCAGGCTGCTGGACGCCTGCCGCCACTACGCCATGGCCCGGTTCCCGTTCGTCAACGGCGACGCCCGCCGCGAGGCCCACGAACGGTGCGTCGCGGTCTTCGACCGGTGGCGGCGGGACGTCCCCGGCATCGAGCGGCTCGACCTGGACCTGCCCGGCGGCCGGGTCCGCTGCTGGGCCGCCGGGCTCGCGCCGGGACGCCCGCTGATGCTGATCATGGGCGGGATCGTGACGGTCAAGGAGCAGTGGGCGCCGATGCTCGCCCGGGGCGAACGCCTCGGCCTCGCGGGGGTCGTGCTGGAGCTGCCCGGCGTCGGCGAGAACACCCTCCCGTACGACTCCGGCAGCCCCCGGATGCTGTCGGCGCTGCTCGACGCGCTCGCCGACCGGGCCGACGTGGACCGCACGTACGCGCTGGCGATGAGCTTCGCGGGGCACCTGGCGTTGCGCTGCGCCACCGAGGACCCCCGGATCCGCGGCGTCGCCACCACGGGCGCCCCGGTCAGCGGGTTCTTCACCGACACGGCCTGGCAGCGGGACGCCGTGCCCCGCGTCACCACCGACACGCTCGCCCACCTCGTCGGCACCAAGCCCGCCGACGTGTACGACGAGATCCGTGACTGGGCGCTGACCGGCGAGGCGCTGGCGTCGCTGGACATCCCCGTGCACTACGCGGCCAGCCTCCGCGACGAGATCATCCCGCCGGGCGAGACCGCCCATCTGCGGCGGCACCTGCGGAGCTTCCACCTGATGGAGAACGACGACGTCCACGGGTCGCCCCGGCACGCGGCGGAGGTCGGCCTGTGGACCCTGCTGGCGATCCTGCGGATGGCCGACGCCCCGCGCGTCCCCCGTGCGCTGTTGACGTCGGCGTTCCTGGCCGCCCGCGCCCGCCGCCGCCTCCTCGGCCCCGCCCGCTAGCTCCCCCTCCGCCGCACGACGAGGGCACGCCCCCGGCGTGGC
>DATADI010000201.1:0-1617 GCA_036258615.1 Thermomonospora sp.
CGCCATCGAGGTGACGTCCACCCCGGCGGCCTTCAGCGCGGTGAACGCCGAGGGCGGGGCGCGGAACACGAACTGCTTGGCGGGTGCGGGGGTGCCCGCCGTGGTGATGGCGGTCTCCAGGTTCACCATCGCGAAGTCGGCCGCGCGCAGCGTGCTGGCGATCGGGCCCAGCGCGGTGCGCGGGTTCGCCAGCCGCGCCCGGAGCTGCCCCTCGAAGTGGGTGTCGCCGCCGAACGCCAGAATGATCGGCTCCTTGGCGGGCGCGGGCCGTGACGTGTTCGGAGCGGACCGCTTGGGCGGCACGGTCTCGCCCTTCGCCTTGGGCGTGCCGTCGCCCCCGCCGCACGCGGTCGCCAGCAACGCCGTCCCGACCAGCGCCGACCCGATGGCGCTCTTCCGTCGCATCGCCCTACCTCCGGCTCCGAAGTCGCCTCAGCCTAGCCGGGGCCCGGGTGTGCTCTCAGGAGGGCCGGGCGGTGACGTTCGCGCAGGACCGCAGGGCCTCCCAGTTCGCGCGGGCCTGCTGGGCGGCGGTCCCGGTGAGCGGCTGGGGGATGCCGCCGGTGACGAGCGCCGGGGTCCAGTCGGCCCGGGTGGTCCGGGGCCCGTGGAAGGTGAGGGTGAGGACGCCGGTCGGCGCGGTACGGGCACTGGAGTTGTAGAAGACGAAGTTGCCCAGCCCGTAGTGCACGTACTTGCCCCTGAGGTAGCCGCCCGCCTGCAGGACGTGGGCGTGGCTGCCGACGATCGCGTCGGCCCCGGCGGCGACGAGCTGGTCGGCGAGCTGCTTCTGCACGTCGCTGGGGCAGGTGTTCAGCTCCTGGCCCCAGTGCAGGTTGACGATGACGATGTCGGCGTTCCGCCGCGCCTCCCGTACGGCGCGCACGAGGCGCGGGGCGTCCTTGGCGGAGGCGAGACCGGCCTTGGCGTCGGTGGCGGTCCACGCCTGGATGAGGTTGTCGTCGAGGACCTGGGTGGCGCCGATGACGGCGATCCGGTTGCCCTTCACGGTGGTGGTCCAGGGCCGGTACGCCTCGGCGGCGTTCGCCCCGATGCCCACGACCGGGAAGCGGGCCTGCCGCGCGGCGGCCAGGGAGTCGCGGAGCCCGCTCTCGCCGTAGTCCATGCCGTGGTTGTTGGCCATGGTGACCACGTCCACCCCGGCGGAGCGCAGCGCCCGGAACGCGGTCGGCGGCGCGCGGAACACGAACTGCTTGGGGGCCTGTGTGCCGCCGGTGGTCACGGCGGTCTCCAGGTTGATCATGGCGAGGTCGGCGGCGCGGAGGGTGGCCGCGATGGGCCCGAGGGCGGTGTCCGGCGCGGCGTCCAGCCGGGCGCGGATCTGGCCCTCGAAGTGCACGTCCCCGCCGAACGCCACCGTCACCGGCTGCCGGGGCGTGTCGCGGCCCCCGCCGTCTCCGTCGCCGAGCGCGTCCTCCAGCGGCCCGCATCCGGTGGCGAGGGCCATGGCCGTCGCCATGGCGGCTCCGATCGCGACCGCCCGCAGCCGACGTCCCATGCCTGCCTCCACTTTCCACCGGTATGTCCTCTGGTGGGACGCGCGGTGACCAGGGCGGGTTCGGAAACGGCGGAGGGGCACGCCGCTCCCGGCGTGCC
>DATADI010000202.1:0-5222 GCA_036258615.1 Thermomonospora sp.
CTGTACCGGGAGCCGGGCTGGCCGATGACGGCGCTGGTGGTCGCGGTGACCACGGCCGCCGCCGCGCTGGCGGCCGGGTGGCTGGTCCGGCGGCACCACGCGCACGTCGCCGGGCTGCAGGCCGCCAGGGACGCGGCGGTCGGCGAGCAGGACGCCCGGTGGCGGGCCTTCCACGTGCAGCGCATGGAGGCGGTGGCCGCGGCGCTGGATGAGCTGGCCGGGCCCCGGCTGGAGGCCGTGGCGCAGGGACGTTCCGTCCCGCCGTCGACACAGGACGCCCTGGAGCCCCAGCTGGCCGAACGCCTGGAACGCGTGCTGCGGGCCGCGACGCAGATCGCGGACCGGTACCGCACCGAGCGGAACCGGGTGGACGCGGTGACCGGCGCGGTGGTGGCGACGGGGCAGGACTTCATGGCGGCGGCGCTGCGGGTGCAGCAGGAGGCCGCCGCGATGCTGCAGCGGCATTCGGCCGACCCCGACGTGCTGGCGGTCGGCAACCGTGTCGACCACGCCGCGGCGCAGCTGCAGCGCCGTGCCCAGAGCCTGGTGGTGCTGTCCGGGCAGCATCCCGGGCAGCAGTGGCCGGACCTGCCGCTGGTGGAGGTCGTCCGGGCGGCGCAGGGCCGGATCGTGGCGTTCGAACGGGTGCACGTCGTGGGCGACCACACGCTCGGCGTCGCCTCCCCGGCGGCCGAACCGCTGATCCACCTGGTGGCCGAGCTGCTGGCCAACGCCACCCAGAGCTCCACCCCGGCCGATCCGGTCGAGGTGCGCGTACGGCCGCTGCGCGACGGCGCGGTCATCGAGATCGACGACTGCGGGCTCGGGATGGACCCGCAGACGCTCCTGCGGCAGCGCGAGGTCGCCTCCGGCCGCGTCCCGGTCGGCCTGGCCGATCTGGGGCCCACGCCGCAGCTGGGCCTGGCCGTGGTGGGCGAGTACGCCCGCCGGTACGGGCTGGGGGTGGAGCTTCGCGAGTCGATGTACCGCGGGATCCAGGCGGTGGTGTGGGTGCCCGCGCGGCTGACCGTCACCGTCGATCCGACCGCCGAGCTGGACCTTCACCCGCCGCCCGGCCCGGCCCCTGTCACAAACATCGGCGAGGCGCGCCCGGAACCGCCCGAGCAGGCGTCCCCCGGCGAGCTGCCGCAGCGCCGTGCGCGGCGCGGCCAGACCCCACCCGAGCCCGCGTTCCCTGCGGCCCCCGCCGAGGGCGTGTCCCAGGAGACCCCGGACGAGGCCGCCGCGTGGGCCACGGCGTACTTCGGGGCCACCGACAGCGGTGACCGGCCGGACCCCTCCGGCGCACCCGACACCGACACCGAGGAAGGACGATGACCGAACACGACAGCCGGCCGGGAACCCTCGTCAGCGGCAGCCCGGAGGACAACGGCTGGATGCTGGAGGAGCTGGCGCTGCCGGGCATCCGCCATGCCGTGGTGTGCTCCCGCGACGGCCTTCCCCTGGCGTACGCGGCCTCCACGCCCCGGGAGGACGCCGAGCGACTGTCGGCGGCCTGCGCGGGGCTGGCGACGCTGGGCCAGGGGCTCGCCGACTCCATCGACACCGCCGCCGGCCCGGACGCCGCCCCGATGGGGCTGCCCCAGGAGGTCGTCATCAAGTACGACGGCGGGATCCTGTTCGTGCGGGGCGCCGCCCGCAACACCGCGCTGGCGGTGCTGGCCGAACGGACGATCGACCCGGGGCTGGTGGCCCGGCAGATGCAGAAGCAGGTCGGCAGGATCGGCCGTGGCCTGAACGCCCCGGCCCGCACGCCCGGCTCATGACCGACCACCCCGGCCCGCCCGGCACGGGTGATCCGCCCGAGGAGACGCACCGCCGGCCGGTGCGCCCCTATGTGATCACCCGGGGACGGTCGCAGCCCACCCGCAACACCCTGCGCCCCGAGACCCTGCTGATCGCCACCGACCCGGACCGGCGGCTGCCGCCGTCGGCCGCCGTCGAACAGCGCCGGTTCCTGGACGTCTGCCGGGGACTGCTGTCGCTGAGCGAGGCCGCCGAGGCCCTGCGGCTGCCGATCAGCGTGGCCGCCGTGGTGGCCAGCGACCTGGTCGACGCCGGTCACCTGACGCTCCGGTCCAATCCGCCGTCCTCCGCATCCGACCCGACACTCCTGCGAGCGCTCCTCGATGGTCTCCGCCGACTCTGACCTGCCCTCCCCGGCCCCCTCCCCCGCCGAGCCGCGGCGTCCGGCCTATGTCGACGACGCGGTCACCCGGTCGGCCAAGCTGCTGGTCGCCGGCTCGTTCGGGGTGGGGAAGACGACCTTCATCTCCTCGGTGAGCGAGATCCGGCCGCTGTGCACCGAAGCGCCGATGACCACCCTCAGCATCGGGACCGACCGCCTGGACGGGCTGGACGGCAAACGCACCACCACGGTGGCCATGGACTTCGGCCGCATCACCCTGCTGCCCCGGACCGCGCCGCCGATCGTGCTGTACCTGTTCGGCACGCCCGGCCAGCAGCGGTTCTGGAACGTCTGGCAGGGCCACGGGCTGGCGTCCGGGGCCGCGGGCGCGCTGGTGCTGGTGGACACCCGGCGGCTGGGCGACAGCTTCGAGGTGCTGGACCAGCTGGAGACCCGCGTCCCGGACCTGCCGATCGCGGTGGCGGTCAACGTCTTCCCCGACTCGCCCCCGCACGCCCTGGCGACCGTGCACCGCAAGCTGGACCTGCTGCCGCACACCCCCATCACGTCCTGCGTCGCCACCCGCCGGGACTCCTCCAGGGACGCCCTGGTCACCCTCGTCGAGCACGCGCTCGCCCGCAGCCTGGAAGGCGGTGCCTCATGACCGACCGGCTGGCGGACATGACGGGCCTGATCCCCCTGACCGACATCACCGCGAGCCCCGACCTGCACGCCACCTACGCCCGGTTGCGGGAACGGTGGGGCCAGGTCGTCCCGGTCCTGCTCGAACGCGGCCATCGCCACGAGATCAACGGCTGGCTCCTGCTCGGGCACCGCGAGATCCTGGACGTCGTCCAGGACGAGCGGCGTTTCGCCCGCAACCCCGAGCACTGGCACGACTACGCCGAAGGCCGCGTCGATCCCGACTCCGGGCTGGCGCCGATGATGTTCCCCCGCCCCAACGCCTACTTCGCCGACGGGGACACCCACCAGCGGCTGCGCGCGCCCCTCGACGAGGGCCTGCGTGACCTGGACCAGCACGCGATGCAGCGGCGCATCCGCGGCATCTGCACGGATCTGACCCGCGACTTCGTCGGCCGGGGGCACGCCGACCTGGTCGCCGAGTACGCCGCCCACATCCCGATGCTGACCGTGGCGCACACCATGTTCGGCATCGGCCTGGACCACAGCCGCCGGCTGCAGGACGGGCTGCTGGCCCTGTTCGGCTCCGGCGCCGACTCCCAGGCCGGCTACGCCGACGTCCAGCGCGTCCTCACCGACGTCATCGCCACCCGCCGGGCGGCGCCCGCCGCCGACATGACCAGCGCGTTCCTGCGGCACCCGAACCTGCGCGACGACACCGAGGTCATGCAGGAGATGCTGCTGATGATCTCCGCCGGGTACGAGACCACCACCAGCTGGATCGCCCGCGCCCTGCTGCTGATGCTCAGCGACCCGCGTTTCTCCGGCCGGATCCGCGGCGGCACCCTCGGCGTCAACGAGGCGCTGGACGAGGTGCTGCGGACCGATCCGCCGATGACCCACATGCCCGCCCGGTTCCCGCTCGTCGACTGCCGGATCGCCGGCCGGTCGATCGCCCGCGGCGACGCGCTCATCCTCGGCCTGGCCGCCGCCGGCTCCGACCCCCGCATCCGGCCCCGCGACCGCGACTGGTGGCAGGAGATCGACAACCGCGCCCACCTGGGCTGGAGCGCCGGCCCGCACACCTGTCCCGCCCGCGGCCCGGCACGGATGATCGCCCGGATCGCCGTCGAGACCGCGCTGCACGAACTGCCCGGCGTGACCCTGGCCGATCCGGGGGCCCCGATACCGCTGGTCCCCTCCCCGTGGACCCGCCTGCCCGCCCACCTGCACGTCCGCTTCCCCACGACCACCGCCGCCGTCCCGTCCGGCCCCGCCGCCTCCGAAGGAGCCCGATGACGCCGAACCCAGCCCCCATCCCCCTGGACCCCTACGGCACCGACCACCACGGGGAGGCCACCCGGCTCCGCCAGGCCGGGCCCGCCGTCCCGGTCGCGCTGCCCGGCCTGCCCGACGGCGTCACCGCCTGGGCCATCACCCGCCACCGCGCCCTGCACCAGGTCCTGCGCGACCCGGCGGTCAGCAAGAACTGGCGCAACTGGGCCGCCCACCGGCAGGGCCTCGTCCCCGCCGACTGGCCGTTGCTGGGGATGTTCGCCGTCGACAACATGTTCACCGCCGACGGGACCGAACACCGGCAACTGCGCGCACTGGTCGGCGACGTGTTCACGCGCTCCCGCGTCCAGGCCCTGCGCCCCCGGATCACCGGCATCATCGACGCCGTCCTGGACGCCCTGCCCGGCCACGCCGACGCCGACGGTGTGGTCGACCTGCGCCCGCACTTCGCCTACCCGATCCCCATGCAGGTGATCTGCGAACTCCTCGGCATGCCCGCCGACTGGCGACCCACCCTGCGAGCACTGGTCGACAGCCTGTTCCGCACCGACACCACGCCCGAGGAAGCCGTCCGCACCCAGGAACAGCGCCGGCAGCTGCTCACCGACCTGATCGACCTGCGCGCCAAGGAACCCGCCGACGACCTCACCAGCGCCCTCATCGGCGCGCACCGCGACCACCCCGAGATCCTCACCCACGACAAGCTCCTCGACACTCTCTGGCTGCTGGTCACCGCCGGCCACGAGACCACCCTCGGCCTGCTGGCCAACGCCGTCCGCGCCCTGCTCACCCACCCCGACCAGAAGGCCACCGCCCTGAACGGCGACGACCGCGCCTGGACCGCGGTGGTCACCGAGACCCTGCGCTGGGACCCGCCCATCACGAACCTGTCCTGCGGCTACCCCACCCGCCCGCTGACCGTCGGCGACGTCACCATCCCCACCGGCGACGCCCTCCTGGCCTCCTACACCGCCGCCGGCCGCGACCCCGACGAACACGGCCCCACCGCCGACCGCTTCGACATCACCGCCACCCGCTCCCCCCACCTGTCCTTCGGCGGCGGCCCCCACTACTGCCTCGGCGCTCCCCTCGCCACCACCGAAGCCCCCCTCGCCCTCCAGGCCCTCTTCACCCG
>DATADI010000203.1:0-5589 GCA_036258615.1 Thermomonospora sp.
GGCGAAGGTCGCCAAGGACCTCACCGGCTGACCGGCCGGGAACACCCGGCGAGTCCGGGTTCACCTCCCGTGGCCTGATGGGTACACCCGATACCACTTCCGGGATCGGGGTCTCCCGGGGTACAGGCACGGGGGGAGTAACCGATGGGCGCTCACCGGAGGGCCGGCCCAGGCTCCGCGCGAGGGGCCGGCCCGCCCGGTCCGGCCGACGCGGCGGCGGAGACCGCCGCGGGGCCGCCGGAGGTCCCGCGGCGCGGCGGGCTGTACGCCGTCATCGGCGCGCTCATGCTCGGCATGCTGCTGGCCGCCCTCGACCAGACCATCGTGGCGACCGCGCTGCCCACCATCGTCAGCGACCTGCGCGGCGCCGACCACCTGTCCTGGGTGGTGACCGCGTACCTGCTGGCCTCGACCGCGGCGACCCCGCTGTGGGGCAAGCTCGGCGACCAGCTCGGCCGCAAGCACCTGTTCCAGGCCGCCATCGTGATCTTCCTGGTGGGCTCGGCGCTGTGCGGCTTCTCCCGGAACATGACCGAGCTGATCGCGTTCCGGGCGGTGCAGGGCGTGGGCGGCGGCGGGCTGATGTCGCTGGCGCTGGCGATCGTCGGGGACGTCGTGCCGCCCCGGGAACGCGGGCGTTACCAGGGCTTCTTCGGCGCGGTGTTCGGGGTGTCCAGCGTGCTCGGGCCGCTGCTGGGCGGGTTCTTCGTCGACCACCTGACCTGGCGGTGGGTGTTCTACATCAACCTGCCGCTGGGCGTGATCGCGCTCGTGGTGGTCGCCGCCGTGCTGCACGCCAGGGAGCGGCGGGAACGGCACCGCATCGACTACGCCGGGATCGCCCTGCTCGGGGCGGCGACGGTCTGCCTGGTGCTGGTGGCCACCTGGGGCGGCAACCAGTACGCCTGGGCCTCACCGGTGATCATCGGGTTGTGCGCGGCGGCGGTGCTCGCCGGGATCGGGTGGTACGTCGCCGAGCGGCGGGCGGCCGAGCCGGTGCTGCCGCTGGAGCTGTTCACGAAGGAGGTCTTCGTGATGTGCTCGGCGGTCGGGTTCGTGGTCGGCTTCGCGATGTTCGGGGCGCTGACGTACCTGCCGCTGTTCCTGCAGGTGGTGCACGGCATCTCGCCCACGATGTCGGGCGTGCACCTGCTGCCGATGGTGCTGGGGATGCTGGTCACCTCCGTCCTCAGCGGGCAGCTCATCACCCGGATCGGCCGCTACAAGATCTATCCGGTCGTGGGCATGGTGATCACGACGTTCGCGCTGTGGCTGCTGTCGCGGATGGACCAGCACACCGCGAGCGTCGTCATGAACCTGTACTTCCTGGTCCTCGGCCTGGGGCTGGGGCTGGTCATGCAGGTGATCGTGATCGCCGCGCAGAACACGGTGCCGTACCGGGACCTGGGCGCGGCGACCTCGGGGGTGACCTACTTCCGGTCGATCGGCGGGTCGTTCGGCGTGGCGGTGTTCGGCTCGCTCTTCACCGCCCGGCTGGACGAGAACCTGACCCGGCTCGCGCGCGGCGGCGCGCCCGGCGGGTTCGACCCCTCGGCGGCGGGCGACGACCCGCAGCTGATCGAGCGGCTGCCGCCCCGGGTGCGCGAGGAGTTCCTCGGGGCGTACAGCGACGCGATCGCGTACGTGTTCCTGTGGGCGGTCCCGGTGGCGGCGCTGGGGTTCGTGCTGACGCTGTTCCTGCGGGAGGTGCCGCTGCGGGGCACCGCCAAGGCCGGGGCGGACCTGGGCGAGACCTGGGGCGGGGCGCCGACCGTCCGGTCGTCCCGGCACGAGGTCGAGGCCCGGCTGAGCCGCCTGATGATGCGGGACGCGTCCGCCCGGGAGATGTACGCGCGGCTGGGCGTCATCGCGGGCGTCCACCTCCCGGCGGGCAGCATGTGGGCGCTGTGCCGGATCGCCCGGGAGGGGACGGTGTCGGGCACCGTGCTGGCCGAGCGCGCCGGTGTCCGTCCCGAGCGGGGACGTCCGTACGTCGACCGGCTGGTGCGCGCCGGGTACGTGGTGCGCGCGGACGGCAGGTTGAAGATCACCGACGCGGGCCGGGTCACCGCCGAGCGGCTGTTCGAGGCCCGCCGGGCGGGGCTGCTGCGGCACCTGGAGGGGTGGTCGCCGGAGGACCACGCCGAGCTGACGGCGCTGCTGACCGAGCTGTCGCGGGACTCCCTGGACGCCCCCCGCGAGCTGCGGGGGGCGGTGGCGGCGCGATGACGGCCGTCCGGGAGGAGGCCCGGCCCCCCGCGGAGGCCGGGACGCCGCAGGGCCGGGAGCTGTACGCGATCCTCGGGGTGCTGCTGCTGGCGATGTTCCTGGGGGCGCTGGACCAGACCATCGTGGCCACGGCGCTGCCCACGGTCGTCAGCGAGCTGCACGGCACCGCCCACCTGTCGTGGGTGGTCACCGCGTACATGCTGGCGTCCACCGCGATCCTGCCGCTGTGGGGCAAGCTCGGCGACCAGTACGGGCGCAAGCACCTGTTCATGCTGGCCATCGCGATCTTCCTGGTCGGGTCGGCGCTGTGCGGGCTGGCCCAGAGCATGCTCCAGCTCATCATGTTCCGGGCCCTGCAGGGGCTCGGCGGCGCGGGGCTGATGACGCTGTCCATGGCGATCGTCGGGGACGTGGTGCCGCCCCGTGAGCGCGGCCGGTACCAGGGCCTGTTCGGGGCCAACTTCGCGGCGTCCAACGTGCTGGGGCCGCTGGTCGGCGGGTTCTTCGTGGACCAGCTGTCGTGGCGGTGGGTGTTCTACGTGAACCTGCCGCTGGGCGTGGTGGCGCTGGCGGTGATCGCGCTGGTGCTGCCCGCCCGGCAGCAGCGCAGGCGCCATCAGGTGGACTACTGGGGCATGGCGCTGCTGAGCGCCGCGACCGTCTGCGTGGTGCTGGTGACGACCTGGGGCGGCTACCGGTACGCCTGGGACTCGCCGGTCATCGTCGGCCTGTGCGTCGCGGCGCTGGCGGCGGGCGTGGCCTGGTACCGCGTCGAGCGGCGGGCGGCCGAGCCGGTGCTGCCGCTGCACCTGTTCCGGACGCAGACGTTCGCGGTGTCGGCGGCGATCGGGTTCGTGGTGGGCTTCGCGATGTTCGGGGCGCTGATCTACCTGCCGCTGTTCCTGCAGGTGGTGCACGGGGTGTCGCCGACGATGTCCGGGCTGCACCTGCTGCCGATGGTGGGCGGGGCGCTGCTCGGCTCGATCGGCAGCGGACGGCTGATCACACACTTCGGCCGCTACAAGATCTATCCCGTGGCGGGCATGGCGACCACCGCGCTGGCGTTCGTGCTGCTGTCCCGGATGGACCGCACCACCGGCGCCCTCACCATGAACCTCTACCTGCTGGTCCTGGGGGTCGGGCTGGGCCTGGTGGTGCAGGTGATCATCGTGGCCGCGCAGAACGCCGCGCCGTACGAGGACCTGGGGGCGGCGACCTCGGGGGTGACCTACTTCCGGTCGATCGGCGGGTCGGTGGGCGTGTCGGTGTTCGGCTCGGTGTTCTCCGAGCGGCTCGCCCACGGCATCTCCCGGATCGCCGAGCGCGGCGGGCTGCCGCCGGGCTTCGACCCGAGGGCCGCCGGGGAGAGCCCCGGGATGATGGACCGGCTGGCCCCGGCGCTGCGCGTGCAGTTCCTCGACGTCTACAGCGAGGCGGTGCAGTTCGTGTTCCGCTGGGCGGCGCCGGTGGCCGTGCTGGGGTTCGCGCTCGCGCTGTTCCTGCGGGAGGTGCCGTTGCGCGGGGAGGCGGAGTCGGAGCCCGACCTCGGCGAGGGCCTCGGCGCCGCGCCGACGTTCCGGACGTCCCGTGAGGAGGCCGAGGGACGGCTCAGCCGCCTGATGATGCGCGACGCGTGCGCCAAGGAGATGTACGCCCGGCTGGCCCATACGGCGGGGGTGCACCTGCCCGCCGGGAGCATCTGGGCGCTGTGCCGGATCGCCGTCGACGGCACGGTGTCCGGGCGGGACCTGGCGCAGCGGGCCGGGGTGTCGGTGGAGCGCGGCCGTCCGTTCGTGGACCGCCTGGTCCGCGCCGGGTACGTGGTGCGCAGGGACGGGCGGCTGGAGATCACCGACGCGGGCCGCGCCACCGCCGACCGGCTGTTCGCGGCGCGGCGCGAGGGCCTGGCCAGGCTCGTGGCGGGCTGGCATCCGGAGGACCATCCGGAGCTGGCGGAGCTGCTGACCGCCCTGTCCCGGGACTCGCTGGGCGCCCCGCGGGAGCTGACGGCGAGGGCGCGATGAGGCCGAGAGCAGGCTCACACGACGTTGCGCGGCTTTGGATGTAACCTCATACTGACCGCAACCGAATCTTGCTCGGTTTCGGTTCCCGGGACGGAACCCCTACGCGAAACTTGGAGGCGTCGTGGCCGAGGCGTACATCGTCGGCGCGGTCCGTACCCCTGTCGGCACCAAGAAGGGTGCCCTCAAGGACATCCACTCCGCCGACCTCGGTGCCCATGTGCTCAAGGAGCTGATGAACCGCACCGGGGTCGACCCGGGCGCGGTCGAGGACGTGATCATGGGCTGCGTCATGCAGGTCGGCGCCCAGACCCTGGACATCGCCCGTACCGCCTGGCTGTCGGCCGGGCTGCCCGAGCACGTGCCGGGCGTCACCGTGGACCGGCAGTGCGGGTCCTCGCAGCAGTCCCTCCACTTCGCGGCGCAGGCCGTGCTGTCGGGCACCCAGGACCTCGTGGTCGCCGCCGGGGTCGAGAACATGGCCATGGTGCCGATGGGCGCCTCCGTCCCGGTCGGCCCCGAGGGTCCGACGGTCGGGCTCCCCTGGGGCCCCGGCTGGACCGAGCGGTACGGCACCCAGGAGATCTCCCAGTTCCGCGGCGCGCAGCTGATGTGCGAGAAGTGGGGCTTCAAGCGCGGCGACCTGGAGGCGTTCGCGCTGGAGAGCCACCAGCGGGCCGCCCGCGCCCAGGAGAACGGCTACTTCGACCGGGAGATCGCCCCGCTGGGCGGCCTCACCCAGGACGAGGGCGTCCGCCCGGACACCACCCTGGAGAAGATGGCCGGGCTCAAGCCGCTGCGCGACGGCTGGGAGCTGACCGCCGCCGTGGCCTCGCAGATCTCGGTGGGCGCCTCGGCCCTGCTGATCGCCTCCGAGGAGGCCGTCAAGCGGCACAACCTGACCCCGCGCGCCCGCGTCCACACCCTCGCGGTGGTCGGCTCGGACCCGGTGTACATGCTCACCGGCCCGATTCCGGCGACCGAGAAGGCGCTGGCCAAGAGCGGCCTGTCGATCGACGACATCGACGCCACCGAGATCAACGAGGCGTTCGCCCCGGTCGTGCTGGCCTGGCTGAAGGAGACCGGCGCCGACCCGGCCAAGACCAACCCCAACGGCGGCGCCATCGCGCTCGGCCACCCGCTGGGCGCCACCGGCGGCGTGCTGGCCACCAAGCTGCTGCACGAGCTGGAGCGCACCGGCGGCCGGTACGGCCTCCAGACCATGTGCGAGGGCGGCGGCCAGGCCAACGCCACCATCATCGAACGCGTTTGATCGCGGCGCCTGTGGCGCTCGCGAGGGGCCTTCGGCGCCTTCGGGTGCCAGGTCCCGAGGAACGGT
>DATADI010000204.1:0-5141 GCA_036258615.1 Thermomonospora sp.
GTGATCACCAGCGGGGTCCTGGTGCGGCGGCTGGTGGTCGTCCCGTACGGGCGGATGCAGGTGGTGGACGTGTCGGCCGGGCTGCTGGAGCGGTGGATGGGCATCGCGACCGTCCGGCTGCACACCGCGGCGGCGGCCACGGACGCGCGGATCCCCGGGGTCCCGGCCGCCGAGGCGGCGCAGCTCCGCGACCGGCTGGCCCGGCGCGGCGAGGCGCGGAGCATGGGCCTGTGACAGGGCCCCACGTCCAGCCGGGGCCGTACCCGCCGTACCCGGGGCATCCTCCGGCCGCCTACGGGCCGCCGCTGGGGTTCGGCCCGCACGGGTACGGGCCGCCGCCGGTGCGGTTCTCGCAGGGTGTGCACCGGGTGCATCCGGCGACCACGCTGCTGCGGGCGTTCTCGGTGTTCGTGATCTACTTCGTGCTGCTGGGCTTCCCGCTGCTGCTGACCCGGGACGGCGACGACGTCGAGCTGTTCGCGCCCGAGGCGGTGGTGCGGTTCCTGCTGGCGTCGGCGCTGGTCGCGGTGCTGGCCGTGGCGGTCGGGGTGTGGGGCTGGCTGGCGGTGCGGTTCTGGTTCGCCGGGGACGACCTGGCGGTGGAGACCGGCCTGCTGCGCAAGCGCAGGCGGCTCATCCCGTTGTCGCGGATCCAGGCGATCGACGTGGTCCGTCCCCTGATGACCCGGCTCACCGGCCTGGCCGAGGTGCGGGTCGAGCTGGCGGGGGGCGACCGGTCGGAGATCGCCCTGCGGTACCTGGGGCGGCGCGCGGCCCAGCAGCTCCGCGCCGAGCTGCTCGCCCGCGCGGCGGGGTTGCCCGGTCACACCCCCGAGGCCCCCGAGCAGCCGTTCTGGCGGGTCGGGCTGAGGCAGCTCGCAGCCTCGCTGCTGATGCGGATCCCGGTCATCCTCACCGGGATCCTGTTCCTGGCCCTGCTGATGGTCGGGATCACGTTCCTGGAGCTGGGCGTGCTCGGTGCGGTCATCCCGGCGCTGCTGGGCCTGATCCGCGCCGTGGTGGCCCCCCTGGTCATGTACGGCAACTTCAGCGCGGCGACGTCCCCGGACGGCCTGCGGCTGAGGTACGGGCTGCTGGAGACCCGGATGCAGACCGTGCCGCCGGGCCGGGTGCAGGCGGTCTCGATCGTCGAGCCCGTGCTGTGGCGGCAGCGCGGCTGGGCGCGCGTGGACGTCACCGTGGCCGGGTACGCGGGGGAGCGGCAGGCGCTGTCGTCGGTGCTGCTGCCGGTGGCGCCCCGGCAGGTGGCGGTGGCGCTGGTGGCGCAGGTGTTCCCGGGCGCGGACGTGGACGCCGTCCCGCTGCTGCCCGCCGCCTCCAAGGGCCTGTACCTGGACCGGTTCGCCGCGGCGGGCACCGACGACGTGGTGTTCGTGACCCGCCGGGGCCTGCTGTGCCGCCGGACCGAGGTGATCGCTCACGCCCGCGCGCAGAGCGTCCGGCTGACCTCCGGGCCCCTGCAGCGGCTGTTCCGGCTGGGGACGGTGCACATCGACGCGCCGCCGGGGCCGGTGCGGGTGGCCGCCGCCGACCGCGACCTGACGGAGGCCCGGCTGATCGTGGAGTCCGCCGCCGAGCGCGCCCGGGTCGCCCGTTCCCGGGGTGGCTCCGACCCGGCCCGCTGGGCGCGCTGACGCGGTCAGCCGGTGAGGGCCTGGGGGATCGCGACGCCCACCGACTGGGCGAGCCAGCCGAAGCCGCCGAGGGCCGAGGGGTCGATCAGCTCGGCCTCCTCGCCCGCCCGGCTCAGCGCGGCCACGTAGCCGCGCGGGTCGGTGCGGGCCAGCTCGATCGGGGGCCGTGCCGCCGTCAGGCCCAGCGCCCGCAGCGCCCGCCGCTGGGTGGTGAGCGCCGACGCGGTGGCCCCGGCGGCCCTCCCGGCGTCCAGGCAGGCGTCCAGGGCCACGTGCGCGGTGATGTCGCAGGAGCCGTCGGGCACGGCGGGCACGGTACGGCCCGCGCGGTAGCCCGTCAGTGTGCCGTAGACGGGCCGGGACCCGCGGTCGTGGGCGTAGTCCATCGCGACCGCCAGCCCGCCCGCCAGCCGCCGCAGCACCCCCGCCCAGGCGTCGCAGCGCGGATGCCCCACCTCGGCCCGGTCGCCCGGCTCACGCAGCGGCCACCAGCGTTCCAGCCAGGCGAGGTCGCGGTCGTCGGGCACCGGGCCGGGACGTTCGGCGCCGGTCGCGGGATCGACCAGGATCGTGCGCGGCCCGGCGGCGGTCAGCTCCACCACGTCCAGCGGGACGTTGTCGAGCCACTCGTTCGCGAGGACGAGCCCGGTGACGGTGTCCGGCGGCGTGGTGCGCCAGGCGATCCGCTCGGGGACGCCCTCAGGGCGGGGCGCCAGGTCCACGGCGACGGCGTCCACCCGTTCCGCCAGGTCGGGGCCGACGGTGTCCAGGATGCGCGTCAGCAGGTCGGCGGAGCCCGCGCCGATGTCCACCAGGTCGAGGCGAGGCGGGTGGCCGAGCGCCTCGTCCACCGCCACCAGGAGCCCGGCGAGCGCCTCGGCGTACCGGGCGGAGGCGTGCACGGAGGTCCGGAAGTGCGCCTCGGGCCTTTCGCCCCGGCCGTAGAAGCCGGTCTCCCCGTAGAGGGCCTGTTCCATCGCCGTCCGCCAGGTCACCCAACGCCTCACGCGTGTGACGCTACCCTCCGCCGCCGGTCGTAGGGCGTTGTCCGACCTTGGGCTGATGGCCGCCCCGGAGCCCGAACGTAGTCTGAAAACCATGGTCAGGCGCGTGTGGGCATGGTGGCGGAGCAAGCGGGAGCTGGTGGATCTCGCGTTCGCCTCACCGCTGCTCCTGCTGTCGCTGGCACTGGCCCCCACCTACACCAACCCGCAGCCGTACGGCCACAACGAGCACGTGCCCGAGCCGGTCTACCTGTTCCTGCTGGCGGGGCTGATGCTGCCGCTGATCTGGCGGCGGCGGTGGCCGGTGCAGAGCTTCGCCGTGATCGCGGCGGTGTCGTTCGTGCAGTGGGCGTTCGACTGGACGGTCATCCCGGCGAACATGAGCGTCCTGATCGCGATGTACACGGTGGCGGCCAACTGCACGTTCCGCTGGGCCGCCGCGGTCGGGGGCGTGGCGATCCTGGGCGTGGGGCTGTCCACGGTCCGCTACACCGTCGACGAGGGTGACCACAGGCTGGTGTTCACCAGCCAGTCCGCGGTCGTCGCGGGCGTGTGGATCCTCGGCGTCTACATCAACACCCGCCGCGCGTACCTGCGCTCCCTGGAGGAACGGGCGGCGCGGCTGGAACGCGAACGCGACACCCAGGTCCAGATCGCCATGGCCTCCGAACGGGCCCGCATCGCCCGCGAGCTGCACGACGTGGTGGCGCACAACGTCAGCGTGATCGTCGTCCAGGCCGACGGGGCCTCCTACGCCATCGAGACCGACACCGAGCGGGCCCGGCGGGCGCTGGAGACGATCTCCTCGACGGGTCGGCTGGCCCTGGCGGAGATGCGCCGCCTGCTGGGGGTGCTGCGGGAGGACGACGACGCGGGCTCCTACGCGCCGCAGCCGGGCGTCGCGCAGCTCACCGACCTGGTGGAGCAGATCCGCGGGGCCGGGCTGCCGCTGGACTTCCGGGTCGAGGGGGTGCCGGTGGAGCTGCCGCCGGGCCTGCAGCTCACCGTGTTCCGGATCGTGCAGGAGTCGCTGACCAACACCCTCAAGCACGGCGGCCCCGGGGCCGCCGCCCGGGTCCCGCTGCACTACGGTGACGAGGCCATCGAGGTCGCGATCACCGACGACGGCCGGGGCGCGGCGGCCGGCGACGACGGCCTCGGCCACGGCCTGGCCGGGATGCGGGAACGGGCCTCGGTGTACGGGGGCAGCGTGCGGGCCGGACCCCGCGCGGGCGGCGGCTTCGAGGTCGTCGCGCGGCTGCCGATACGGGAGGAGGCGAGGAGCGCGTGATCCGGGTGATGCTGGTCGACGACCAGGAGCTGGTCCGCGCCGGTTTCCGCATGGTGCTGGACGCCCAGCCGGACATCGAGGTGGTGGCCGAGGCGGGCGACGGGGCCCAGGTGCAGGACGTGCTGCGGTCGGTCACCGCCGACGTGGTGCTGATGGACGTGCGGATGCCCCGGATGAACGGCATCGAGGCGACCCGGCGGGTGCAGGGGCTGGGCGAGCGGCGGCCCAAGGTGATCATCCTGACCACCTTCGACCTGGACGAGTACGCGTTCGCGGCGATCAAGGCGGGGGCCGCCGGGTTCCTGCTCAAGGACGCCGGCCCGGCCCAGCTGATCGAGGCGATCCGGGCGGTGCACTCCGGCGACGCGGTGGTCGCGCCGAGCACGACGCGGCGGCTGCTCGACCGGTTCGCGGTGCATCTGCCCGACAAGGAGCAGCAGGCGGCGCACGGCGCGCTGGAGACGCTGACGGTCCGCGAGCGCGAGGTGCTCCATTTGGTCGCGCGTGGTCTGTCCAATGCCGAAATCGCGGGGCGGCTTTACGTCTCGGAGGCGACCGTCAAGACCCACATGGGACGGATCCTGACCAAGTTGGGGCTGCGTGACCGGGTTCAGGCGGTGGTCTTCGCCTATGAGACAGGGCTGGTCAAGAGCGGTCAAAGTGACCACGTTGAGTAACGGTTAGGTCACTCACAGATATACGTTCGTCATCGAACCCCGGCTTTGCCCTCCCCTTACTCGGGAGTATCTGAATCACTACTCTTCGTGACGCGACCGCCCGGTCGTGTCGAAGAGCCGATCCACCGGGCCCCCGGCCCGGAACGGGAGGGATCCAGATGATCAAGAAGCTCGCCGCCACCGGTGTGCTCGCCATCGCCACGGCCGGTGTGCTGGGCACCGCCGCCACCCCCGCCAGCGCCAACGGCATCGAGGGCGAGGGCGGCGACGGCGTCCTGAACGGCAACGTGGTCTCCATCCCGATCGACGTCTGCAACGTCAACGTCCTCGCGATCGTCGTCGGCGCGCAGAAGTGCGGGTGGGACAACAACAACGGCGGCAACGGCGCCCACGGCAAGGGCGGCGCCAAGGGTGGCCCCAAGGGCGGCCACAAGCACTACTGATCGACCGGACGGGCGTGCCCCCACACGCCTGACCGAGCACCCTGAACGGCGCCGGAGACCCTCGCGGTCTC
>DATADI010000205.1:0-14191 GCA_036258615.1 Thermomonospora sp.
GGGTTGGAGGTCCCAGGTGTGCGTGGTGGCCCAGGTCTCCAGGGTGTGCCAGGTGATTTCCGGGTGGTCGCGGCGTAGGGACGGGATGTCCACGTCGAGTCCGACGGTGGTGAAGTGGCGGAACATCGCGGCGAGGTCGGGGGAGTAGGCCTCGATGTGCTCCATCGGCAGTTCCCGGTAGGCGATCTCGTGGCCGCAGGCGTGGCTGAGTACAGCGGCGATCTCGTGGCCGGTTCGCTCGTCGGAGGCGATGTCGATGCGCCGCCCGGCGAAGGTGGCGGGGCGGGCCAGGACGTGGGCCGCGAAGGCCCCGATGTCGGCCGCCGCGATCAGCGCCAGTGGCCGGTCGCCGGGCATGGGGCGTGCGAAGGTGCCCTCCCGTAGTCCCTCGCGCGTCCAGCTCTCGGCGTACTGGTCCATGAACGCGGCGGGAGCGATGACCGTCCAGGGGACGCCGAGCGTCGCGAGGTGCCGCTCGATCCGGTGCTTGCTGTCGAAGTGGGGGACGCCGGTGTCCCGGTCGGCGTTGGTGACGGACGTGAACACGATGTGCTCGACGGTGCCGGTGGCCGCCGCCGCGTCCAGGAGGGCGACGCCGTCCCGGACCTCCTGCCGGACGTCGGTGCCGAACGGTGTGGTGACCGCGAACAGGGCGGTGGCCCCGGCGAGCGCGGCGTCCAGCGACGGGCGGTCGGCGAAGTCGGCATGGACGACGTCCGCGCCGAGCCGCCGCAGTTCGGCGGCGGCGGGCGAGGCGGGACGGCGGGTGAGGGCGCGGACCGGGCGGCCGTCGGCGAGCAGGGCGCGGGCGACGGCGCCGCCCTGGGTGCCGGTGGCCCCGGCGACCGCGTAAACTTGCTGCGTCATGCAGAGAACGTAGCGCGCAATCTCTGCGTGACGCAAATAATTTGGGAGGAGACCCCCGTGTTCCGTGAGGAGCGCCTGGCCGGGCTGGACGCCGTGTCCCGCCGGTACCTGGCCTCGTACGTGCTGTTCAACCAGGCCCTGGCCGACCGGCTCGGCCTGCATCCGACCGACGTGCAGTGCCTCAACCTGCTCGCGCTGGAGCCGGAGCCGCTCACCACCGGCCGGATCGCCGAGCTGACCGGGCTCACCAGCGGCGCGGCGACCCGGTTGGTGGACCGGCTGGAGCGCGCCGGATACGTCCGGCGGCGGCGCGACACGGCGGACCGCCGCCGGGTCCTGGTGGAGCCGGTGTCCGAGGGCATGCGGGAGGTCACCGCGCTGTGGGACGACCTGGGCGAGGGCTGGCGGCGGCTGTTCGACGACTACACCGACGAGGAGCTGGCCCTGCTGGAGCGGCACATGCGCCGTACCGTCGAGCTGAGCCGGGTGCAGCGGGAGCGGCTGCGCGGGGAGGGTTAGGCGGCGGGGGAGTCTTCGGCGTCGGCGGCCTCGACCTCGTCGCGGGAGATGCCGAGGAGGAACAGGATGGTGTCCAGGTAGGGGACGTTGACGGCGGTGTCGGCGGCCTGGCGGACGACGGGCTTGGCGTTGTAGGCGATGCCGAGCCCGGCGGCCTGGAGCATGTCGAGGTCGTTGGCGCCGTCGCCGATCGCCACGGTCTGGCTGATCGGGATGCGGGCCTCGCGGGCGAAGCGTTCCAGCGCGCGGGCCTTCTCGGCGCGGTCCACGACCCGCCCGGTGACCCGGCCGGTGAGCTTGCCGCCGGCGATCTCCAGGGTGTTGGCCGCCGAGTAGTCGATCCCCAGCTCCTCGACCAGGCCGTCGGTGACCTGGGTGAAGCCGCCGCTGACGATCGCGAACTTGTAGTCCAGCCGCTTGAGCGTGCGGACCAGGGTGCGGGCCCCGGCGGCGAGCTGGACCTTGTTGCGGACCTCCTCGATCGCCCCGGCGTCCAGCCCGGCCAGCAGCGCCACCCGCTCCCGCAGCGAGCCCTCGAAGTCCAGTTCGCCGCGCATCGCGGCCTCGGTGACCTTGGCGACCTCCGGCAGACAGCCCGCCTGCTCGGCCAGCAGTTCGATGACCTCGCCCTGGATGAGGGTGGAGTCCACGTCCATGACGATCAGCCGCTTGGCCCGGCGGTGCAGGCCCGCCCGCTGGACGGCGATGTCCACCTGCTGCTCGACGGCCTCGGTGGCCAGCGCGGCGCGCAGCGCGTCCGGGTCGGCCCCGGAGACGTCCAGCTCGATGCAGGTCACCGGGTTGCTGGCGAGCCGCCCGATGCGGTCGATGTTGGCGCCGCCGGCGGCGATCCGCCCGGCGATCCCGGCCATCGCGGCCGGGCGCAGCGGGTGCCCCAGGACGGTGACGTGCAGCCGCCCGCGCCGCCGGGGCAGGGCCTTGTCGCGGCCGGTGGACAGCTCGACCTCCATGTCGAGGTCGGCGGCCACCCGTTCGGCGGCCGTCCACACCTGCCCGATGTCGGTGCCCTGGTCGTACGCCAGGAGGACGCCGAGGACCAGCCGGCCGCGGATGACGACCTGCTCCACGTCGGCGACGGTCAGCGGAAACCCGGCGAGCGTGGCGAACAGGCGCGACGTGACGCCTGGGCGGTCGCGACCGGTGAGCGTGATGAGCAGCGTGCGCTGTGACCCGTCCATGCTGATGCCTACGCTACCGGCCGGTCAGAAGTGCGGGTCGCACCGGGGTTACGGCATGAGCAGGGTCACATCCCCGAACTCGTGCCACAGGTACCCCTCGGACAGCGCCGCCGCGTAGGTCTCCTCCAGCAGCCGCGGGCCCGCGATGGCCGCCAGCATCGGCAGGTGGGGCGACTCCGGCCGGTGCAGGCCCGTCAGCAGCCCGTCCACGGCCTGTACGCCGTTCTGGGGGGTCACGACGTGCTCGGTCCACCCGCTGGACGCCACGACCTCTCCGGAGGCCGTGGCGGCCGTCTCCAGGGCGCGCACGGCGGTCGCACCCACCGCGACCACCCGCCGTCCGCGTTCCCGGACGTGGTTGACGAGGTCGGCGGTGCTCCCCGGGACCTCGTACCGCTCGGCGTACGGCGGCTCGCGGGCCTCCAGGGACACGACGCCGGTGTGCAGGCTGACCGGGCTCATCAGGACGCCCCGCGCGACCAGCCGGGTGACGAGGTCGGGGGTGAACGGGCGGCCCGCACCGGGCAGGTCCGCCGACGGGTCCAGGGCGATCACCGTCCGGTGCCCCCCGGCGTACCCGTACCGGATCGGCACCCCGTACCGGCGCAGGTACGGCACCACGTCGGCGCTCAGCCGGGCCTCCCACAGCCGCCCGGCCCGCCGCCGGACCAGGGTGAGGGTCGCCCCGCCGGGCATCGGGATCCACTCGCCCGCGTTGCCGCCCCGGTACGGCACGGTCGCCCGGCCCGACCGGCGGCGCAGCTCGACCAGCCAGGTGCCGCGGTCCTGCTCGCACGGCGTCGAGAAGTGCACCCACAGCCGGTCGAGGCGTACGGCGGCGGGCGGTGTCGCGGAGGTGTTGACCACCAGCAGGTCGCCGGGGGCCAGCAGGTCCGGCAGGTCGCCGAAGGCGTGGTGGGAGATGCCGTGGCCGCCGCCGAACAGCAGCCGGATCCCGTCGCGGCCCCGGGCCGCCGGCGGCCGGCACGCCGTCGGCGACGGCGGGAGCGGGACGTCGATCACGGCCGGGCCTCCACGCGCCGGGCGGCGACCACCGCGACGACCGCGATCCCGGTGAGCAGCGCCGCGCCGACGCCCAGGCCCAGTTCGAGCCGGTCGGTGCCGAACGCGGTGACCAGCGCCCCGGCCAGCCCCACCGCCACCGAGGAGCCCAGGGTGTCGCTGAGCTGGAGGGCCGAGGAGTTGACGCCCTGCTCCTCCTCGGCGGACTGGTTGAGGACCAGCACGCTGAGGCTGCTCAGCGCCAGCCCCATCCCGGCGCCGCCGACGATCCAGGCGGGCGCCGCCCACCAGCCGGAGACCTGCAGCGCGACGGACGCGGCCACGACCCCCACGGTGACCAGCACCGCGCCGGTCAGCACGAAGAACGTCCGGGGCCGCTTGCTGCGCCCCTGGTACTGCGAGGAGGCCGACCAGCCCAGCGCCCCCAGGGTCAGCACCACACCGGCCTCGGTGGCGCTGAAGCCGTGCAGGGTGGTCAGCGCCAGCGGGATGAACACGTCCGTGCCGAAGAACGCGCCCGCCAGTAGCCCCCGCAGCACCACCGTGGTCGGCACGCCGCGCCGCAGTCGCAGCGCCCCGGCGGGCAGCAGCCTCGGCAGCCCCCAGCCGAGCCCCAGCAGGCCCAGCGCGGCGGCGGGCACCGACGGCCACCCCAGGTCGTCCACCGCGTACAGGACGGCCCCGGCCCCGGCGGCGGTCGCGAACGCGGCGGCGACCCTGCGCCGCTGCCCGGCCCGCCGCTCCTCGGGCTCGGCCCGGCCGAGCGACCGCAGCGCCGGGACGAGCATCAGCGTCGCCGGGATCACCAGCGGGATCAGCCCCAGGAACACCACCCGCCAGTGGACGTGCTCGGCGATCACCCCGCCGAGGCCCGGCCCCAGCAGCGACGGCAGCACCCACGCCGTGGACAGCGCCGCGAACACCCGGGGCCGCAGGGCGTCCGGGTAGACCCGGGCGATCACCACGTACACCGAGACCAGCGCCAGCCCGGAGCCGACGCCCTGCACGGTCCGGCCGGCGACCAGCACCCACATCGACGGCGCGACCCCGGCGACCACCAGCCCCGCCACGAACACCGCCAGGCCCGCCAGCAGCGGCCGGGCCGGGCCGACCCGGTCCACCCAGCTCCCGGCGAGCACGGTGGCGAGCATGCTGGCGATGAGCAGCGAGCTGAACCCCCACCCGTACAACGCGAGGCCGTCCAGGTCGGCGGCCACGACCGGCATCACCGTGCCGACCGCCATCGCCTCGAACGCCAGCAGCGTGACCACCAGCACGATGCCGAGGGTCGGCAGCCGGTAGGGGCCGCCCAGCAGGCTCGCCCCGGCCGGCTTCGGCGTGACCTTCTCGGTGTCCGTGCGCAGCTCCTTCGTCGTGGTCATGACGACGCCCCGATCCCGTTTCCCATGCCCCGACGGTAGGAACCACCAGGCCGGGACGGCATCGGCCGCCGGGTCCCGGGCATGGTCGGCAGATGGTCCTAGGACCCCGCGGCATGATGATCGGGAAAGCGTACATAACGCCCATGGAGGACGTCGTCGTGAACGTCGCCGGGACACGGGATGACCGGGTGGTGATCGGGCTCCCCCCGGAGTCTGATTCGTGAGCGGCGCTCCGGGGAGTACGGTCTGCAACGTGGGCACTGAGCGCGACACCTGCGGGGAGCCGGGGGCGACCCTGCACGCCGTGAGTTCCGCCGTGCTCGCCGTCACCCGCCACCTGTCCGTGCACGAGGTGCTCCAGGTGATCGTCCGGGCGGCGGCCCGGCTGCTGGACGCCCGGTACGGCGCGCTCGGCGTGCCCGACGACGAGGGGTCGTTCGCCGAGTTCGTGGTCGAGGGCGTCACCGACGCCGAGTGGGAGGCGATCGGGCCGCTGCCCCGCCAGCACGGCATGCTCGCGGTGATGCTGCGCGACGGGGCGCCGCAGCGGCTCGCCGACGTCCGCCGCGCGCCCGAGTTCGGCGGCTGGCCCTCGGCCCATCCGGTGCTGCGCGACTTCCTCGGGGTGCCGATCCGCGACGGGGAGGACGTCCTCGGCATCGTCTTCCTGGCCAACAAGCGCACCCCCGGCGGCTTCACCGAGCACGACGAGGAACTGCTCACCCTGTTCGCCGCGCACGCCGCCATCGCGATCACCAACGCCCGGCTGTACGAGCGCAACCGGGAGCTGACCGTCATGGAGGAGCGCAACCGGCTGGCCCGCGAGCTGCACGACGCGGTCTCGCAGAAGCTGTTCTCGCTGCGGCTGACCGCGCAGGCCGCCGCCGCCCTCGCCGAACGCGACCCGGCCCGCACGGTGACGGAGCTGGCGCAGGTGCAGCGGCTGGCGGGCGAGGCGCTGGCCGAGCTGCGGGCGGTGATCCACGAGCTGCGCCCGGCCGACCTGGACGCCGACGGGCTGGTGGCCTCGCTGCGCAAGCACGCCGAGGTCCTCGACCGGGCCTACGAGGCCCGGGTGAGCCTCACCGTCGAGCAGGAGGCCGCGGTGATCGCCGCGGCGCTGCCCGACGAACAGGAGACGGTCGTGTTCCGCGTCGCCCAGGAGGCCGTGCACAACGCGCTGCGGCACGCGGCGGCCCGCACCGTCCGGGTCCGGCTGTGCGGCGCCCCCGGCGGCGGGCTGGTGCTGGAGGTCGCCGACGACGGGACCGGCTTCGACCCGGCGGCGGCCGACCAGTCCCGGCCGGGCCACGACGGGCTCGGCCTGGCGTCCATGCGGGAACGCGCCGAGTCCGTGGGCGGCGCGCTGACCATCGACTCGCGTCCGGGTGCCGGGACGGGCACGCGGGTGCGGCTGGAGGTGCCGGGTGCCTGAGCGGGCCATCAGGGTGCTGATCGCCGACGACCATCCGGTGGTCCGGCAGGGGCTGCGCACCTTCCTCGGCGTCCAGGACGACATCGAGGTCGTGGGCGAGGCCGCCGACGGTGTTGCGGCGGTGGCCCTGGCCGAACGGCTGCGGCCCGATATCGTGCTCCTCGATCTCAACATGCCCGCGGGCGGCGGCCTGGCGGCGCTGGAGGAGCTGCGGTCGCGGGACCTGCCGGTGCGGGTGCTGGTCCTGACGAGCGTGACGGAACGGGGGCATGTGCTGCCGGCAGTACGGGCGGGCGCCGCTGGGTATCTCTACAAGGACGTCGACCCGCCCGCGCTCGTCCAGGCGATCCGGGCCGTGCGCGACGGCAACGTGCTGTTCGCGCCGGAGGCCGCCGAGGCGGTGCTGGACGGGGAGCCGCCGGCCGCCGGCGGCGAGCCGGGCGCACCCGCCCCACGGCTCACCGACCGGGAACGGGAGGTGCTGGTGCAGATCGCGCTGGGCCGTTCGAACCGGGAGATCGCCCGCGCGCTGGTGGTCTCCGAGAAAACGGTCAAGACCCATGTCAGTAATCTGCTCATGAAGCTGGGGGTGCAGGATCGTACTCAGGCGGCTTTGTACGCCGTCCGCCACGGCCTGGCCGACGGCTGAACGAACTCCATTGTCCGGATCGTCATCGAAATCGGTATGAACGTAACAATCAGGTATGCGGCAGGCTCCGACGTGGGCTGCGTCCGGGAGAACAACGAGGACTCGGCGTACGCCGGGTCGCGGCTCATCGCGGTCGCGGACGGCATGGGCGGGTACGCGGGCGGCGAGGTCGCCAGTAGCACCGTCATCGGCTCGTTGCGCTCGCTCGACGCCGACGTCCCCGTTGACGATCTGGAAGGCGCGCTCGGGCGTGCGGTGGCCGAGGCCAACGAGAAATTGCGGATCGCCCGTGAGGAACGCCCCGATCTGAGCAGAATGGGCACCACGCTCACCGCCATGTTGTGGTCGGGAAAGCACATTGCGCTGGCCCACATCGGTGATTCCCGGGGATATCTCCTGCGTGACGGGGAGCTGTTCCAGATCACCCAGGACCACACCATGGACCAGTTGCTCAAGGCCGAGCAGGGCCGCCCGGACGAGCAGGGGGAGCCGTCCCGGCTGTCCCACGTGCTCTACCGGGTGCTGGACGGGCGTGAGGACCGCGACCCCGACCTGCGCCGCCGTGAGGCGATGCTGGGCGACCGGTACCTGTTGTGCTCGGACGGGCTGTCCGGGGTGGTGGATCCGCAGACCATCTACGAGGTGCTGTCGGAGCAGGCCGAGCCCGCCGACGCCATCCGGCGGCTGATCGAGCTGGCCCGCGACGGCGGCGGCCCGGACAACATCACCTGCGTGATCGCGGACGTGGTCGAGGGCGACCCGGCCGGCACCGTGCGCGACCCGCAGGTCGTCGGGGCGGCGGGGCAGCTGTAGCCGACGCCGTCCCCTTTCCCGCCCGGTGCCCCGCCCCGCACCGGGTGAGTCCCCTCACGCCCCAGGTCACGGTCTGGTCGCGGATGTCCCGGTTCGCTTGACCTCGTCGGGGTGCGACCCGGTATACGGGTCATTCGGACATTCGATTCGGACAGTGTCATCACCCGGAGGGGTTTCATGGCGGGGGTGCCGGGCGCGGCTGCCACGGGGGTCTCCCGTGCCGTCGGGCAGGCGCACTCCGCCGCGCGGCACGGCGCCCTGGGCGTGGCGCTGCGGGTGGGCGCGATGGCCGTGGCGGCCGTCGCCGTCGCCTGGTTCCACCGGATGAACGACCCCGGCGTGCTGTGCCCCCTGCGGGGGCTCACCGGGATCCCCTGTCCCCTGTGCGGCGGCACCACCGTGTTCGTGGAACTCGGTTCGGGTCATCCCGTCCGGGCCGCGGCGGCCAATCCGGTCGTCCTGGTGGCCGCGGCGGGCCTGGCCGTCGCACCGCTGGGGGCCGGCGGCCGATGGTGGGCGCTCCGGCCGGGCACCCGTGCGCGGCTGCTCGGCGTCGCGCTGGTGGCGTCCGAGCTGTGGCAGCTCGCCAGGTTCGATCTCCTGCGCATGTAGGCGAGAGGCCGCGAGGCCGCTGTCCGCCGTCGACGAGGTTCATGGAGCCCGGCGGGTCTGACGTGCGTCAGACACCCCACAGGGTCAATCAATAAGGAGTGAGCGTGGGCAATCCCTACGACCCGTACGGCCAGCAGCAGCCTGGGTACGGTCAGCAGCCCGGGTACGGCCAGCCGCCGGCCCAGCCGGGTTACGGTCAGCCCGGATACGGCCAACCCCCGGCCCAGCCGGGTTACGGTCAGCAGCCCGGCTACGGGCAGCCTCCGGCGCAGCCCGGGTACGGTCAGCAGCCGGGTTACGGGCAGCCTCCGGCGCAGCCGGGCTACGGCCAGCCCGCCGCCGAGGTCCACCACCACCACTACGGCCCGGCGCACGGCGGCGCCCTGGCCGAGTGGGGCTCGCGGGTGGGCGCGTACCTGATCGACGGGCTGTGCGTCGGCGCGCCGGTCGGCGTGCTGTACTTCATCGGCGTCATCTGCGCCGGCGCCGGCGCCGCCTCCAGCCCCTACGAGGACGGCAACGGCGCGCTGGCCCTGCTGGGAGTCCTGTTCTTCCTGCTGGCGGCGGCGCTGGGCCTGGTCGGCGGCCTCTGGCTGATCTACCAGGAGGGCACCACCGGGCAGACCATCGGCAAGCGGCAGATGGGCATCCGGCTCGTCGGCGAGCACTCCGGCCAGCCGATCGGTTTCGGCTCGGCGTTCGTGCGCAAGATCGCCCACGCGCTGGACAGCTTCGCCTGCTACATCGGCTACTTCTGGCCGCTGTTCGACGACAAGAAGCAGACGTTCGCCGACAAGGTCATGAGCACCATCGTGGTCCGCACCTGACCGGAGACCGTCACGACGCGGGGCGCTCCCGGGCGGGGGCGCCCCTACGCGTTCCTCAGGGGACGGGGTCGAAGGCGCTGTTGTGCGCGGCGACCCGGGCGCGGCGCACCGCCCGGTCGAGCATCCGCAGGGCCTCCTCGCGGCGGCGCATCTGGTCGGCGGTGAGGCCGTGCCCCTCCAGCCGGCGGGCCAGGTCGACCACCAGCGCCAGCCGCCCGGCCAGCGCCGCCACCCGGTGGGCGCGCGCCGGATAGCCCGGGGCGAGCGTCGCGCCGCGCTCGGGGTCGCGCAGGTCGGCGAGGGCGTCGGCGATCTCCGGCGGCACCCCGGCGGCCCCGTCCACGGTCAGCAGCGCCTCGGTGGCGGCCCGCATCGCCAGGGTGAGCCGGTGGTCGGCCTCGGCCAGGGACGGCACGTCGGCGACGCCCGGCCGGGCCTCGTGGACGTGCCAGCGGACGCCCACGTACGACGAGCCGCGCCGGTCCTCCTCGGGGACCAGGCCGATCGCGGCGTCCGGCATCGCCACCAGCACCGCCTCCCCGGCGTCCACGGCCGCCGCGTTGAAGGCGGGCGGCCCGGTCAGCCCCAGCGGGTCGCCGGGGGCGGGCAGCGCCAGCCGCAGCGTGGTCATCCCCGCCACCCGCAGCACCGCCAGCCCGCGCCGCAGCGGCAGGTCGCCGGGGTCGTCGGCGAGCCCGCCCACGATCTGCGGCGTCGTGGCGTCCTCGATGGCGTCGACGGCCTCGTCCAGGCCGACATGACCGCCCAGCCAGGCATTCCCCCAGGCGACCAGAGCCGCCGCGACGTCCCGGCGCGGAGGGAACGCGTCCTGCATCCAGACCACCCTGACTACTTAGCGCAGTGATGTCCCTGTCATGGTGAGCACCTACCCCGCCGGATGTCCAATCGTGGGGTCGGCGAGGTCACCCTGCCGTCGGCCGAGGGTAACCGCCCACGCGGGCTTGAGATGACATAGGTTCGATCCTGCGAGGTGCCTCCCGGGACGGCGGGTCCCGGAGGGCCGGGACGAGGGAACAGGGGCGGATGAGCGGCGAGGTACTCCAGCTCCGCGGTGTCGGGGTCCGGCGCGACCAGTCCATGCTGCTGCGCGACGTCACGTGGACGGTGCACGAGAACGAGCGGTGGGTCGTCATCGGCCCCAACGGGGCGGGCAAGACCACCCTCCTGCAGATCGCGGCGACGATGCTGTTCCCCACCGAGGGCACGGCGGAGGTGCTGGGCGAGGAGCTGGGCCGGTCCGACGTGTTCGACCTGCGGCCCCGGATCGGGTTCGCCAGCGCCGCCGTCGCCGAGAAGGTGCCGCCGGACGAGAAGGTCATCGACCTGGTGCTGACCGCCTCGTACGCGATCCTCGGCCGCTGGCAGGAGGAGTACGACTCCACCGACGTGACCCGCGCCGTCGAGCTGCTCGACGCGCTGGGCTGCGCCGAGCTGATCCGCCGCCGGTTCGGCACCCTGTCGGAGGGCGAGCGCAAGCGGGTGCAGATCGCCCGCGCGCTGATGCCCGACCCCGAGCTGCTGCTGCTGGACGAGCCCGCCGCCGGGCTCGACCTCGGCGGGCGCGAGGAGCTGGTGGCCCGGCTGTCGGCCCTGGCCAACGACCCGCTGGCCCCCACGATGGCGCTGGTCACCCACCATGTGGAGGAGGTCCCCGACGGCTTCACCCACGCGATGCTGCTGCGCCGCGGCGGGGTCGTGGCGATGGGCAAGGTGGACGAGGTCTTCACCGAGGAGCACCTGTCGCGCGCCTTCGGCCTGCCGCTGCGGGTGGAGCGCCAGCACGGCCGCTGGTACGCCCGCGCGGCCCGCTGAGGCCCCCGGGCTGGAGCGTTCCCGTCAGCCGCGCACCAGGTTGACGATCGCGGTCACGCCGACCGCCACGATCACCCCGCGCAGCACCGCCGGGGGCAGCCGGCGGCCCGCCGAGGCCCCCAGCAGTCCGCCGACGGTGGAGCCCAGCGCGATCAGCAGCACACCGAGCCAGTCGATGTCGGCGTGCCCGGCCAGCCAGACCCCCACGAACACCAGCGCCGCCGCCCCGTTGACCACGAACGCCAGCACGTTCTTGGCGCCGTTCAGCCGCTGCAGGTCGTCGTCCAGGAAGATGCCGAGCAGGGCGATGAGGATGATGCCCTGGGCGGCGCCGAAGTAGCCCCCGTAGATCCCCGCGCCGAGCACCCCGAACCACAGCCAGGGGCCGCCGTGGGCGTGGTGGTGCTCGCGCCGCGCGGCCAGCCACGCGTTCACCCTCGGCTGCACCACCACCAGCACCAGCGCGACGACGATGAGGACGGGGACGATGACCTTGAAGGCGTCCGCCGGAAGCCCGAGCAGCAGCGCCGCGCCGATGAGCGTGCCGACCAGGGAGCCCGCGCCCAGCCGCAGCAGCCGGTCGCGCTGGCCCTTCAGCTCCTGGCGGTAGCCGTAGGCGCTCGCCACCGTCCCGGACACCAGCCCGATGTTGTTGGTGATGTTCGCGGTGACCGGCGGGAAGCCCAGGGCCACCAGTGTCGGGAAGGTGATCAGGGTGCCGGACCCGACCACCGCGTTGATGCCCCCGGCGGCCACTCCGGCGGCGAACACCGCCGCCGCCTCCAGCCCGTTCACGCCTCGACCCCACGACTCGCCACGCCCCGATCGTAGGGAGACGCCCGGTCAGGCCCCGGGCCGGGGGGCGGTCAGCCCGCGTGGCGGAGGGCGGGCGGCTCGTCGGGGCGCACGTCGTTGACCGGATGCTCGACCAGGGCCAGCACCCGGCTGGCCATGAACCGCGCCGTGCGGACCGGGGTGCCGCTGCGGGTGACCTCGCTGACCTCGACGACGCCGCGCCGGTTGGTGACCTCGACGCGGCGGCCCGCCCGGGTGGCCCGGACCTCGTAGGTGCGGGTGCCCTCCCCGGCGTCGATCACGATCTCGACCCTGTCGCCCTTCATGAGCCGCTCCCCGCTCGAACGTATATTCGAGATATACCCCGGAACGGGCGGTTTCAACCGGATCAGGGCACCGGACGGACCTGGAGGGTGCCGTCCTCGGTGACGCGCGTCTCGAACGACGGCTGGCGGCCGGTGGCCGGGCCGTGCACCACCGAACCGTCCGCCACCCGGAAGGTGCTGCCGTGCCAGGGGCACACGACGCAGGTGTCGTCGTTCTCGTCCACGATGACGCGGCCCTGGTGCAGCGGCCCGCCCAGATGCGCGCACCGGTCGGCCAGGACGTGCACCTGGTCGCCCTCGCGCAGCACGAACAGGCTGATGTAGCCCAGCCGCCGGTGCACCGGCCAGCCGTCGGGCAGCTCGTCGACCGGGCACAGGTCGTGCCAGCCCAGCGACACCAGATGCGCCACCTGGTCGGCGTGGTTGGCCCCGGCGGCCTGCCGGAACGCCAGGTGCCCGCCCAGGTAGCCGCCGGTGAGCAGCGCCGACAGCCCGGCGAAGCCCAGCAGCTTGCCCAGCCCCCAGCGGCCCTGCCGACGGGCCACCAGCGACGCCGTGTACAGCGCGGCGGCGGTGCCCACGGTGGACGCGTGCACCAGCCCGACCCGCTGCTGCTCACGGTGCAGGGCCGACCAGTCGGCCCAGCCGGTCAGCATGGTCGGCACCGCCCCGGCCAGCCCGGCCGCCACCAGCGTCTGCGCGGCGCGCTCGGTGCCGGGCAGCAGGTCCAGGACGGCCGCCGACATCCAGCAGCCCATCGGCACGTCGGTCAGCGGCGGGTGCGCCGGATGCCCGGCGGGCACCCCGTGCAGGGCGTCCTTGGCGGGACCCGGCCCCAGCACCCGGGAGATCGCCGAGGAGATCGAGCGGATCGCCCCGTCGAGCCCGCTGGCGTGCTCGAGGCCCTCGGCCACGTCCGCCGGGTGGGGACGCGTCATCGGCCGGGATCCGCGCCGGAACATCTTGCTCGCCCGTCCACTCATCGAACCCCCTGAACTGGGTCACGGCGTCATCGTCAGAACGCGGGATCGGCCCGGCGCCCCGCCCGGGACGCCGGATGCGACACTAGCCGCCCTACCCCAAACCGGCCACCACAGCCCAACCGGCCACGATGACGCTCCCGCGTCACCCGCGGGACACCGGGTCGGCCGCGCACCGGAAACCCGTGTGGGCCGTGGTGGAGTCCGGGGTGTTGCAGGTGCGCGCGGCCACCCGGTACCGGTTGCAGTACGAGTCGTGGCACAGGAACGAACCGCCCCGCATCACCCGGGCGCCCCCCGACGGCGGGCCCTTCGGATCGACACGGGTCTCCGGCGCCTCCCGGGCGTGCCAGTCGGTGCTCCACCAGTCCGCGCACCACTCCCAGACGTTCCCGGCGGCGTTGTGCAGCCCGTACCCGTTGGGGGCGAACGCGTTGACCGGCGCGGTGCCCGTGAACCCGTCCTCGCCGGTGTCGTGGCCGGGGAAGTCGCCCTGCCAGATGTTGCACCGGTGCCGTCCGCGCGGGGTCAGCTCGTCGCCCCACGGGTAGCGGGCCTGGTCGAGTCCTCCGCGCGCCGCCATCTCCCACTCGGCCTCGGTGGGCAGCCGCTTGCCCGCCCACGCCGCGTACGCCGACGCGTCGTTCCACGACACGTGGACCACGGGATGGTTGGGGCGGCGCTCGATCGAGGAGCCGGGACCCTCGGGCGCCTTCCAGTACGCGCCCGGCACCGGGATCCACCAGGGGGCCTCCGGGATTCCGGCGTCCATCGTCGGGGTGCCGGGGGTCACGTGGGCGTGGAAGACGAACGACCAGCCGAACCGCTCGGCCTCGGTGACGTACCCGGTGTCCTTGACGAACGCGGCGAACTGCCGGTTCGCCACCGCGTACCGGTCGATGAGGAAGGGGGACAGCCGCACGGTGCGGAC
>DATADI010000206.1:0-5046 GCA_036258615.1 Thermomonospora sp.
TGCTGCCAGTCCAGGGGCGAGAGGTGCTGCAGGTGCTCGTCGGGGGTGTCCTTGCGGAGGACACCGTCGTGGATGAAGCAGCGGATCTTGCCTGCTGGGACGAGCGCGACCGGCTCGTCCATGGCAACCGGGGCACCGATCTCCTGGGGCAACGGCGCGGCGGAAGCCGACATAGTGCCCCCTCTCGACGAGGCCGTGCGCATCCGTGTGCAAGAGCTAACGACGCGGCCGCGCCCCTAGGCAAGGGCCAGATGGCACCTCAGCGCGTCCCCATCAGGGTAGGAGCGACGGGTGCGGCGGGTCAAACCAGCCTCATCGCAGCAGAGGGCCTGTCAGACGTTCACCGGTCGGGTAAGGAGGTGCGGCGCCCGCACAGATAGACCAGGGCGGCGTCGGCGACGAGGGAGAGTAGGGGCCTTGGCGCCTCACACCTCCTCGACCTCGCACGACTCGGACAACTCCTGGACGAACTCCGGCTTCAGGTAGCGAGCCTGGGGCGCGATCTCCTGCACCCACCGACGCCGGGCCGAGAAGGGGACGAAGCGGCACACGTCGGCCATACGCGGCGGGAGCCTGGAGAACGTCGGGCGATTGACTTGCTCACGCCCGCGGATGCTTCAGGCTCGCCCCGGCCACCAAGTCGCCGGGCCACCGGGGACAGGCAGTCACTCGGCCTCGCGCGCTCATCGCTGGCGACCGGACGAAGGCCCCACCAGGTACTGCCGCCGCGGCGGGCGCCCCGGGGGCGCGCTGCGCGACACCCTCCGGCGGTGCGCGTTGGAGTAGTTGACCGAACGCTGCTCCGCGGCTCACCCCGTGCGGGCGGCGTCGGATGCTCAGCCGGTCCCGGGCGCTGCCCGGAAGCAGGACGGACGGGACTCGGGACACGGCTGCCGGGGTGTGCTGAGCGCGAGCGTGATGAGCACAGGTGTCATCGGGAAGGGTGCGGCCCGGTCGAGCACGGAGGCTCTGCTCAAGGGTGGACCGTCCATCGAGCTCGAAGGAGGTGGAGGGAGCACGGCCGGCGACCTGGAGCGGCCGGGCCCGCCACGGTCGGCGCTCTGGCGGCGCCGCCCGGCGGCGCGGCCGGTCCGGTCACCCGCGTGGCTCGTCTCCTGGTGGAGGCCTTCAGGCGAAGGCGAGCGGTAAACCCTGACCCTGCGGCGGCGAGGCCTCCTGCACCCCTGGTGGGCCTCGCCCGGCTCGACACGTCTCTGCCCCACCCGGAACGCTCCGGGTGAGGACTTCGGGGTGGCACTCCCGGAACGGACTCCCTCGGCGCCCGGTGCGGACCCGGCGTCGAGGATCCTGATGGGGCGGCGGTCCCATGCCCATCCGGGGGCAGAGCACGTTCGCCGGGATGGCTGCGACGTCCACGATCGTGGGCCCGGATCGCCGCTCCTCAGAGCGGCGCGGCCGCCCGGCCGGACCGGTGAGGCGCCTGCACCGGGGCCTCGCCCGGTCCTCCCTCTTCGCGGCCAGGGTGGAAGAGGTGGCCCGTGCGTCCCGCCGCGCCTGCTACATAACCCACCGATGAGACGAGCTGCAGATGGACATCCTCACCGTTTCGCCTCCCCCACACGTGGCTACCCGCCCGGCCGGCCCCGTGACCGCCGGCACCCGCCGGCGACCGGTCGCCCGCCCCGCCGGAGGGCTCTTCCGGAGCTTCTTCCTGGCCGGCTTCGAGTGCTCGACGCACGTCAACCGGCTGGGCCGGCGCCTCGACCTGATCACCGCCACGGGTCACGACCGGTACGCCCGCGCCGACTACGCCCGGCTGGGCGAGCTCGGCATCCGCACCGCCCGCGACGGTATCCGCTGGCATCTCGTGGAGCGGACACCCGGGCGCTACGACTTCTCCTGCGTCCTGCCCTTGGTGCGCGCCGCCCGCGAGACCGGGACGCAGGTGATCTGGGACCTGTGCCACTACGGCTGGCCGGACGACCTCGACGTCTTCGGCCCGGAATTCGTCTCCCGCTTCGCCGCCTACGCCGGCGCCGTGGCGGCGTTCCTGTCCGCCGAGGACGACGACCCGCCCTTGCTCGCGCCGATGAACGAGATCTCCTACCTGACCTGGGCGGGCGGGCACGTCGGCAGCATGTCGCCGTTCGCCCGCGAGCGGGGCATGGAGCTCAAGCGACAGCTCGTGCGGGCGACCATCGCCGGCGTACGGGCCATCCGGGCGGTCAACCGGCGGGCCCGTCTCTTCCACATCGACCCCATGTGCAACGTGGTGGCCGACCCGGGGAGGCCGGAGGACCGGCCGGCGGCCGAGGCCTACCGCCTCGCCCAGTACGAGGCCTGGGACATGATCTCCGGGCGCTTGCACCCGGAGCTCGGCGGGGCCGAGGCGTACCTCGACGTCGTGGGCGTCAACTACTACCCGGACAACCAGTGGCTCTGGGCGGGGAACGTCGCGCCGGCCACGACGATCGACCGCACCCACCCGCTCTACCGGCCCGTGTGGCAGATGCTCCGGGAGGTCTACGAACGGTACCGCCGGCCGCTCTTCATCGCCGAGACGGGGACCGAGGACGAGCGGCGGTCCCAGTGGCTGCGCTACATCGGCAGGGAGGTGCGCACCGCCCAGGCCGCCGGCGTCCCGATCGAGGGGATCTGTCTCTATCCCATCCTCAACCACCCGGGGTGGGAGGACGATCGGCACTGCCACAACGGCCTGTGGGACTACGCCGACGAAAGCGGGCGGCGCCCGATCTACGCCCCGCTGGCCCAGGAGCTCCGGCGTCAGCAGCGCCTGTTTACCCGGCAGGGAGCAGGTCATCACCCCACCGGTGTGGCCGAGCTCGACGGCTGAGGGCACCGCCAGACGGCTGCGCCTGCTCCTCCGCCGCCCGTTGTGCCCTCCCGTCGTCGTCGGGGCATCCTCCGAGCTTCCGGCAACAGCTCCGGTGGTTCCCGAGGGGCAGGGGACCGGCCGTGGCCGGCCGCTGCAGGGTCTGCACTGGAGCCGGGGGCGGACCGGCAAGCGGTGACGGTTAGGCCGCCGGTCCGACGGGAGTAGGGGAAGCCTGCTGGGGAGCTGGGCCGGCTGTTGCCGCGTCGGGCGCGCCGAGCTGGTGGGGCCGGTGTCGCTGGGGCTTGCGCCCCGGCCGGTGGCGGGCACCGCGGAGGTAGGCTTCGACCGCCGCCGGGGTGGTCAGCCAGAGCTTGCCGGTGCGGTGGCACTCCAGGTTGCCGTCGCGGGCCGCGCGGGCCAGGGTGTACCGGCTGACGCGGAACCGCTCGGCGGCCTCCATGATGCCGATGCACTCGTGCCGATCCGGCCGATCCGGCCGATCCGGCCGGGCGTGCCGGCCCGGTTCCGGGTCCCGGCGGGCCCCGCTGCGTGCCCGGTCGGGGGCCAACGCTGGTCGCCGTTGTGACGCTGTCCCCGGCATCACCTCGCCGCCGGCGGCTGGAGTTGGCCTGTGACAGTCATCGGAACAGAAAACCGGAACAAGCGCGGGCATGCCCCTTCGCGCTGGTTCGCCCCAGCGCTCGTCCTCGGCACGCGTCGGGTCGCGGAGGGGCCGACGCCGGGGATCGGCGCTGGGGAGGCGTCGGCGCAGTGCGATCGAGTGTCTCCCGGCTTCAGCGTGCCGCGGTGAGGCGGTCGGCGAGCTCGGCTTCGTGCGCGGCGAGCCAGTCCCCGAGCCTGAGTAATCGACTCGCCCAGCCGGCGACCGGGTTGGCGGGGGCGTCGGCGGAGAGCATCCCCCGCCGGTAGCGGCCGGTCCAGTGGACGAAGATGGCCAGCTGGCTGAGGAGCAGCAGCAGGGCGACCGCGCGCGCCTCGGCCGCGGTGCGCGCCGCCCGGGTGCGGTAGCCCCCGGCGAACGCCGCGATGGCCTCCCAGGCGGTGTCGTCGGCCAGGGTGCCCCGCGTCCAGGCGTGCAGGCCCCGGGCGAGGTCGATGGCGCGGAGGTCGGGCGCGGCGAACTCGAAGTCCAGCAGCGCCGTCACGCGGCCCCCCGCGACGAGCACGTTGCGCGGCTCGAAGTCCCGGTGGATCACCTGCCGGGGGAGCAGGCCGTAGAGCGGGGGCACGGCCTTACGGAGCCGGCCGGCCAAGGCGTCCAGTCCGGCCCGCTGCCCCGGCGCCTGGCCCGGGACTACGAGCGGCTGCCCGCCACCCTCGCCGGCCTGCACTTCCTGGCTTTCGCCTGCCTCTTCCTGCATCGGGGCGTGCCGTTGCTCGATCGGCTCCCATTCTTGGGAGGTTCTTAACACGCTCTAGAGAATCCGGCGGGTGGCGGCGCCGCTCACGCGCCGAGGAGCGCGCGGAGCGTGTCGGCGTTGCGCACCGCGTTGCCCCCGCCGTCGTTGTTGAAGTACACGAAGACGTCGCGGCCCTGGCCCTGCCACTCGTGCACGCGCGCGGCCCACCAGCGCAGGTCGTCGTCGGAGTAGGCCCCGGCGTACAGGTGGTGCGGGTCGGGGCCGTGGAGGCGGGCGTAGACGAACGGCGCGGTGGCCCGCAGCAGGCAGGGGAGGCCGGCGCCGCTCATGACGCAGTAGGCCGCCCCCCGCTCCTCCAGGAGCGCGAACACCTCCTCGCGGTGCCAGCTGGGGTGGCGGAACTCCACCGCCAGCCGCAGCCACGGCGGCACCCGCTCGAGGAAGTAGGCCAGCCGGGCGTGGTCGTAGGCGAACCCGGGGGGCAGCTGTACCAGCAGCACGCCCCGGGTGTGCTCCAGCCGTTCCAGGCCCCGGGCGATCCGCTGGAGCCACCGCTCCGGGGCGTAGAGCCGGGTGCCGTGGGTGAGGCCACGCGGCGCCTTCACCGTCAGGCGGAAGGTCGGCGGCACCCGCCGGCGCCAGCCGGCGAAGGTCGCGTCCGGGGGCCAGCGGTAGTAGGTGCTGTTCACCTCGACCGTGCCGTAGCGGGCGACGTAGTAGCCCAGGCGCTCGCGGACGGGGGTCGCCGGGGGGTACAGCACCCCCTGCCAGTGGTCGTAGCTCCAGCCGGACGTGCCGATATGGACCGCCATCTGCCTCTAGTGGGGTCTCCTTGCCGGCCGTGACTTGGGTCCCAGCGCCGGGCGC
>DATADI010000207.1:0-5495 GCA_036258615.1 Thermomonospora sp.
CCAGCGGCGCGGCGGCCACCCCGGCCGCCACCAGGGCGGCCAGCCACACGGCCAGCACGGGCCACCCGAACCGGCCGACGGCACGGGCCAAGCGTTCCGACATCGTGGTCCTCTCCAGGGACGGGCGCCAGGGACGGGCGGGTCAGCGGGCGGTGCGCAGCAGGTCGACCAGCTCGCCGAGCGTCTCGACCTCCTTCAGCTCGGCCTGGGAGAACACCGCGTCGAACTCCTCCTGGAGGTCGACGATCAGCTCCACCAGCACGAAGCTGTCCATGGTCAGGCTGCGCAGCGGGGTCTGCGGGGTCAGGTCGGCGGCCGGGATCGACAACACCCCGGAGATCCGTTCGGTGACCTGTGCGAAGTCGAGGGCCGGTGCGGGCATGTCCGGTGTTCTCCTTGCCGGTGCGGGACGGGTGTTCAGGGACAGCGCCACCGACAGGCGCCCGGCCGGGATCCGTCCGGTGACGTAGCCGAAGGCCAGGCCGGACCGGTCGCGGCGCGCGGGGCCGTGCGGGGCGGCGGGGTCGTGGACGGCGTAGTCGCGGAGCGTGGCGGCGGCGTTGCCCGGGTCGGCCTTGAACAGGGCCTCCTTGAGCGTCCACAGCCGCACGTGCTCCTCGGCCCGCCGCCGTTCCGGGACGTCCGCCAGCCAGCCCTGTTCACGGTCGTCCAGGAAGAAGCGGGCGGTGCGCGGGTCGGCGGGGCGGGGCGGCTCCAGGTCCAGGCCGACGCCCGCCAGCGGTGGGGGCAGCGGCCCCACGACCCCGGCCACCGCGCTGCACCGGTCGGTGTGGGTCAGCGACAGGCGGCGGTTCGGATACCGGTGGGCCGTGGTCCCGCCGGGCAGGCCCAGCACCCCCAGCAGGGTGCGCTGGGCGTGCCGGGACCGCAGCCAGCGCCGCCGGCGTTCCCCGCCCGGCGGTGCCGCCGCCCGCTCGCGCTCACCGAGGCGTCCGGGCGGCGGCTCGCGGTCGGTGCACACCACCAGCACGCGGAGGGCCCTCGGGCGCGGCATCAGGCCGACCTCTCGCGGGGCTCCGGGACGGGCGTCTCGGCCAGGAAGTCCATGCGCTCGCCGTACTCGCGGAGGGTGTCGGCGTAGATCTCCTGGTCGGCGGCGGTGTAGCGGGCGAGCGTCTCGGCGATCCGCTCCTCGCCGTACCGGCCGGACATCTCCTCCAGCGCCTGCCTGACGTACTGCACGTGCCAGCGCTCGTCCCGCATGATCCGCTCGATGGTCTGCCGGACCCGCGGGTGCGTCCCGGGATGGCGCAGGTGCCGCCGGTACTGGCTGATCACCCGCTTCTCGAAGACCTGGGTGATCGCCATGACCTCCATCAGGTTGGCGGGCAGCCCGACGGCGTCCAGGTACCGGTCCTGGTAGGCGCGCGGCGGCCGGATCGGGGTGGCGCCGAGGTCGTCGATGCAGTGCGTCCAGTAGCTGGCGTGCGCGGCCTCGTCGGAGAAGTGGTGGGTGACGTCCACCTGGAGCGGGCCCCGCACGATCCGGGCGACCCGGCCGAAGAACAGGGCGCCGTTGATCTCGGAGGACCGGTAGAAGCTCAGCAGCCAGCGGTCGTTGTCGGACAGCGTGTCGGACAGGGTCATGGTCGGTCTCCCTCCCCGCGCCCCCACCGGGAGGCGACGAGGTGTTCGCAGGTGGCGTGGATCAGCGCGACCGGGTCCGGGGCGGCGTACTCGCGCCACACCGCGCGCAGCGCGTCGTTGCGGAACTCCTTGGGCAGGTAGAGCTGGTGCGCGAACGGCGACACCGAGCCGAGCGACGCGTGGATGGGCCCGCCCCTGAGGTGCTCGGCCACCTCGACCAGGTCGTCGAAGCTCTCCCGGGTGCACGGCACCGGCCGCAGCACCCGCCGCCGCCGGAACCGCGCGTCCCGCTCGTAGACCTCGAAGATCGTGTCGATGAGCGTGCCGAGCGTCGCGTTGCCCTCCGGGTCGTGGCACACGTGGTAGATCCCGTCGGGGGCCGCCGGGTCCAGCAGCCGGGCCACCGCCGCCGCCGTGAACTCCGCCGTGGCGAACGCCAGCGGCGTCTCCAGGTCGCCCGGTACCAGCGACAGCAGCCCGTAGTAGTAGAGCTTCAGCGTGTTGTGGTACGCGTTGTACTGGGTCACGTGCCCGTGGTCGTCGTCGGCGATGACCGTGGGCAGGCGCAGCACCGACAGCGGCAGGTCCTCGCAGGTGTCCAGCACGTGCTCTTCGGCCGCCCACTTGGACCACTCGTAATGGTTGACGAAGCCGACGTGGTCGTGCCGTTCCTCCTTGACGGTCCCCGACCGGCGGCCCGCCGCGTACAGCGTGGACAGCAGTGCGAACCGCCGCAGGTCCGGGCAGCGACGGGCGAAGTCGGCCACCCGGACGGTGCCACCGACGTTCACCCCATGGGCGGTGTCCCGGTCGACGTTGAAACGCGTGACCGCCGCCGCGTGCACGATGCGGGTCACGGACGCGGGGTCCAGCGCGGCGAACGCGTCGTCACGGCGGACGTCGGCGGGCACGACGGTGGTCCGGCCGTGCGCGGCCGGGCCAAGGGCCGTGGCCAGCCGGTCCCGCTTGGCGGCCAGCTCGGCGTCGTCGGCGGCGCGGACGGCCAGCAGCAGCGCGTCGTCCGAGCCCGTCAGCAGCGCCCCGGCGATCCGCCGCCCCAGGTACCCGTCGGCCCCGGTGATCAGGGTCGTCCCGGTCATGCCCGTGCCTCCGTGCTCGCGACCGCCTTGCCCGCCGCGTCCACCACGTCGGGCCAGGCGGCGGGGTCCGCGCCGTGCCGGTCGGTGAGCGCGTACAGCCACCGCTCCACACCGAACGCCACACACGCGCTGTACGCCGGGACGCCCTCGCGGACGATGCCGAAGCCCTCCCCGAAGTGGTCGTGGTGGTCGTTGGCCGAGCCGATCGCCAGGTCCCCGTAGGTCATCTCGTGCTTGGCGGGCTGCACCCGCTGGAGGAGTGCCTTCGGGTTGCGCTGCGGCTGGAAGAACGGGTCCGTGGCGGTCTCCCACCGCACCGGCAGGTCGAGCAGCTCCAGGAACCGGTCGACCCGGGCCCGCGCCGCCGCCAGGAACGCCGCCGTCTCCGCCCGGGTCCCCAGGCACACCAGCTCCCGCATCGTGAAGGTCCGCAGCCTGCGCAGCGGCACGTATTCCCGTTCCCGGCGGAAGCAGGTGTTGCGGGTGCTCAGGTGGAGCGGCCCCGTCAGTCGTTCGCCCTCGTGGGCGCGGTACAGGTGGTAGCAGGCCGCCGGGGTCAGCACGTCGCGCACCGGTGCCAACTCCGTCACCGCGACCCGGCCCGAGCCGTCCACGACCTCGCCGGACAGGAACGCGTCCAGGTTGGCCTCGGCGGCGTCCATGCCGACCGCGAACGTCGCCTGGTGCGGGAACGACCGCAGGTAGTCGACCCGCTGGAGCCGTTCGGCGGGCAGCGTCGCCGGGTGCCGCTCCTCCCGCGCGTCCCAGCCGGTCGCGAGCCGGGTGAACGCCCGGTCGCAGTCCTCGGCCAGGCGCAGCAGCGGACCCCGCAGCGCCGCCTCCCCGGTCGGCCGCCACATCAGCCCCACCCGGGCCAGCTCGTCGAGCCGTACGGCGTCCATCACGCGCGCTCCCTGGCGTGGAAGCGGGCCATGATGGTGTCCAGGTCGCGGAAGTCGCCCGGACGCAGGTCCTCCACGTCGATGGGCGCGCCGGTCAGCCGTTCCAGCAGCAGCAACAGCTCCGGCAGGTGCACCGACCGCAGGTGCCGCTCCTCGAACAGCGGCGTCCGGCCGGTCAGGGCGGTCTCGTCCAGGTCGCGGGCCTTGCCGAGGACCCAGCCGCGCAGCTCCGCCAGGACCTCCTCGTCAGAACGCATCAACGGGCTCCTTGTCCAGCAGGCCGATACCGGTGAGGAAGGTCAGGACCTTGGCGGAGACCCGGCGGCGGTGCTCGCGCTGCGCCGGGGCCGCCCAGGCCGCCTCGGCGACCTCCCAGGGGTCCGCCAGCCCGGCGTCGGCGTAGACGTCGGGGTTGTAGTACTCGCGCCACGAGGCCACGAGGAACTGGGACAGGTGCTCGCGGACGTCCTCGCGCGTCGCCGCGTCCCAGCCCGGCGCGCACGCCTCCCACAGCGCCGCCACCAGCCGCCTGCCGAAGACCAGGTGGCGGGACTCCTCGACGTGGTGGTTGTGGTTGATGAACCGCGCGATCGGCTCCAGCCGCCCGTCGCGCGCCTGCTCCCGGTTGTAGACGTCGACGATCTCCTCGAAGACCATCGTCTTGACGAAGAACAGCAGGTCCTCCACGTCCCGCGGCCGGGTCTCGGCGAACGGGAGCTGGCGGCTGCGGTACACGTGGTGGTACCGGGTGCAGAAGCCGCCGAAGTAGATGCTGTGCTTGTTCTCCTCGTCCAGGAAGTGGTGCAGGTAGTCGGAGACCTCCAGCAGGTCCTTGCGGTACAGGCGGGACGCCAGCCCCTCCATCAGGCTCTTCTCGCCGTGGATGTTGAGGCTGTAGAAGTTCACCGCCTCGAAGAACGCCAGCCTCCGGCGCGCGGGCTCGTCCAGGCCGTCCCACGACGGGGTCCCGTACAGGCTCAGCAGCTCGGGGGAGCCGAACCACTGGCCCTCGGGGTCCACCGCGTCCGGCCACTCGACCGCCGTGTACGGGTTCTGGTACGACCGCTGCGACAACCGGCTCAGCCGCTCGGTGGTCTCGGTCATGGAGGCGATCGCGTCCCTGAGCCGGGCGGTGTGCGTCTGCGGGCTCACGCGGCCACCGCCTCGGTGGCCTCCAGCACGACGCACTGCCAGTTCAGCCCGAACCCGGCCATCACCAGCACGATCCGCTGGCCGGGCCGCACCCGCCCGGACGCCAGCAGCGCCGCGAGGTTGACGACGTTGTCGGCGGAGATGATGTGGCCGGTGTCGGGCATGGACGGGAACCAGACCTTGCCGTAGTCCACGCCGAGCAGCCGGGCCAGGATCTGCCACGCCTTGTCGTTGGTGTTCTGGGTGACGACCCAGTCGATGTCGCCGGGCGTCAGGCCCGCGCGGGCCAGCGTCTCGTTGAACAGCCGGTGGGTGTAGGCGAAGTAGGAGCCCACGGTCTCGTCGTCGGTGGCCGTGCCGAGCGCCCCGTTGGTGATCTGATGGGCGGTGATCAGCCGCAGCCCGGCCGGCCGCCGGCTCACCACGCAGGCGGCGGCCCCGTCGGAGATCAGGTTGTAGGCCTGCTCGTAGAGCGCGCCCTCGGGGAACCGGTCGGCGGTGACGCACAGCACGCGCCGCCAGTCCGGCTCGGCCTTGAGCATCGCGCCCGCCACCCGCAGGGACCCCAGCATGGCCGTGCACGCCTGCTGGTCCAGGCCGATCACCACCGCCTCGTTGAGGCCGAAGTCGGCCTGCAGCCTGCTGGCGGGGAAGTCCATCAGGTGCTTGACGTCCCTGGTGCGCTCCCACTCCGCGGCGGACCCGGTGTTGGCGTTGACCGGGATGCAGGTGG
>DATADI010000208.1:0-23102 GCA_036258615.1 Thermomonospora sp.
CGCCCGCCCGGCGCGCCGGCGGCGCCGCGCGGCGCGGCCGGCGGCCGGTCGCCTCCTTTGCACGACAATGACCGACGGGATTGTCGCTATCCTGTCTCTGGGATGTTCGATCCCGTCACCCGACCCGGCACCCGGCGAATACCCATAGCCCGGCGAGAATTGCGAGGGAGACCGTGGACCGCCTTAACATGCGGGAAACGTCACTGCGGTTCGGACTGCTGGGGCCGGTCATGGTCTGGCGCGACGGCGAGCCCGTCCGCGTCCCCGGATTCCGGGCCCGCACGGCACTGGCGCAACTGATTCTGCGGCCACGCTCGGTGGTCCCGATCGAACAAATGATAGATACGCTCTATCCGGAGGGCGCGCCGAAAACGGCCCGAAATCAGGTACAGGCCGGAGTGACCCGGTTGCGGGCCGCGCTCGGCCCGGACGGCGACCGCGTCGTCACCCGCCCGCACGGCTATCTCATCGACGTCCCCGAGGAGAGCGTCGACGCCTACCGGTTCAGCGCGATGGTGGACCGGGCCCGTGAGGCCGCCCGCGAGGGCCGCGACGAGGAGGCGGCCGAGATGCTGCGGGCGGCGCTGACGCTGTGGCGGGGCGACGCGCTGGAGGACATCCCCGGCGACGCGCTGCGCACCCACGCCGTCCGCTGGAACGAGCTGCGGCTGTCGGCCCTGGAGCGGCGCATCACCGCCGACCTGAACCTCGGCCGCCACGACGCCGTCGTCGGCGAGCTGCAGGGCCTCACCGCGCAGCACCCCCACCACGAGCGGTTCCACGCCCAGCTCATGCTGGCGCTGCACCGCACCGGCCGGTCGCCGGAGGCCCTGGAGGTGTACGCGGCGCTGCACCGCAGCCTCGACGAGCTGGGCGCCGAGCCGGGCAACGAGATCCGCCACCTGCAGACCCGGATCCTGCGCCACGACACCGGCCTGCTGCCCGCCCGCTCCCCCGACGAGCACGCGGTGGTCCCGCGCCAGCTCCCGATCCGCTCGCCCGGCCTGGTGGGGCGCAAGGAGGAGGCCGAGAGCCTGTGCCGGTCGCTGGCCCTGGACGGCGAGCCCGGCGGGGTCACCTGCGTCGTGGTCAGCGGGGGCGGCGGGTACGGCAAGACCGCGCTGGCCGTGGAGGTGGCGCACCAGCTCGCCGAGGAGTTCCCCGACGGGCAGCTGTTCGCCGACCTCGGCGGCGCCCGGCCGTCCCCGGTCGACCCGATGCGGGTGCTGGCCGACTTCCTGCACGCCCTGGGGACCCCGCCGGACGAGGTGCCCGACGAGCCCGCCGCCCGGGGGGCGGCGTTCCGCACCGCCACGTCCGGGCGGCGGCTGCTGATCGTGCTCGACGACGCCGCCGGGGCCGACCAGGTCCGGCCGCTGCTGCCGGGGGGCACGAAGTGCCGGGTGGTGGTCACCAGCCGGACCCGGTTGACCACCCTGCCCGCCCGGCGGGTGGACCTGCCGCTGCTGCCGATCGTCGAGGCGCGGCAGTTGCTGGCGCGGCACGCCGGGCAGGCGCGGGTGGACGCCGAGCCCGACGCGGTCGACCAGGTGATCACCCTGTGCGGCGGGGTGCCGCTGGCGCTGGACATCGCCGGGGCCCGGCTGGCCGCCCGCCCGCACTGGCCGATCAGCCGGCTGGCGGCCCGGCTCACCGACATCCGGTCCCGGCTGGACGAGCTGTCCATCGAGGGCTGCGAGATCCGCTCCAGCCTGGAGTTCGGGTACGACCCGCTGGAGGAGGGCACCAAGGACCTGCTGCGCAAGATCGGCCTGCTGGGCGCCACCGAGATCACCGCCTGGATCGCCGCCGCGCTCACCGGCACCGGCGTGGAGGAGGCCGCCGAACGGCTGGAGGAGCTGATCGGGGCGCACTTCCTGGCGGTGCGGGGCATGGACGAGACCGGGCACTACCGCTGTCACGTCCACGACCTGGTGCACGCGTTCGGGTGGGAGCGCACCATGGCCGAGGACACCCCGGAGGCCCGGCGCGCCGCGCTGGAACGTGCCTTCGGCGCGATGCTGAGCCTGACCGACACCGCGCACGCGCTGCTGCGCGGCAAGCGGCACGCCAGCCTGAAGGGCGAGACGCCGCGCTGGCTGCCGCCCGACCACAGCCCGGCCCGGCACGTCACCCGGCCCGTCCAGGCGTGGCTGGCGTCCCACCTCGACCGGATCAGCGGGATGGTGCGGCGCAGCGCCGAACTCGGCCTGAGCGAGGCGTGCTGGGAGCTGGCGCTGGCGCCGCTGCCGCTGTTCGAGACCGGCGACTTCTTCAGCGAGTGGCTGCGGCTGCACGACATCGCGCTGGGCTGCGTGCGCGAGAACGGCAACCGGCGCGGGGAGGCGGCGCTGCTGCTGTCCCTCGCCCTCCGCGCGCACCTGATGGACGACCCGGCGGCGGCGGAGGAGATCCTGCCGCGCGCCGGGCGGCTGTTCCACGAGGTCGGCGACACCGAGGGCGAGGGGCTGGTGGCCTGGCTGCGCGGTGACAGCGGCGGGTTCCGCAGCCGGCTCCCGACGCTGTCGGCGGCCTACGAGAACGCCTCGGCCGTCCTGCAGCGGCGCGGCCCCGGCGGCGAGCCCGACCACCGGGAGATCCGCCGGAACCTGGAGCGGATCATGCGGCTGCAGATCTCCGAGAACCTCGACGAGGCCGCCCGCGAGCGCCTGGAGCAGGTGCTGCGGCGGCACCGCGACGAGGACCGGCCCCGCCCCGGGCCGGGCTAGTTCGCCGACGGGGCCGTGATCCTGCGGCGTCCGGTGACGCCCTCGCGGAGCAGTTCGGTGACCACGTCGGGCCGTCCGCCGCGCAGCGCCTCGGCCATCTCGTGCAGGTCCCCGGCGATGGCGGTGAGGACGTCGGCGACCGGCCCGGCGTTGCGGGACAGGATCTCCCGCCACAGCGCGGGGTCCCCGGCGGCGATCCGGGTGGTGTCCCGCAGCCCCTGCCCGGCCAGCCCGACCGCCAGGCCGGGGGCGTCCACCAGCCGGGCGGCGACCGCGGTGGCCATCACGTGCGGCGCGTGGGAGATCAACGCCATCGCGCCGTCGTGCTGGGCGGCCTCGGTGATCACCACCCGCCCGCCGCACAGCTCCACCAGGGCGCGCACCTTCGCCAGCGCGTCCGGTGAGGTCCGCGCGGTGGGGCACAGCGCCCACGGGCGGCCCCGGAACAGGTCGGCGCGGGCCGCGGCGGGCCCCGACCGCTCGCCCCCGGCGATCGGGTGCCCGGGGACGTACCGGGACAGGTCGCAGCCCCGGCGTTCGGCGGCCCGGATGGGGTCCACCTTGACGCTGGCGACGTCGGTGTAGACGTCGCCGGCGTCGCACCACTGGAGCGAGGCCAGCCGGTCCGCGACGTACTGCGGCGGCATGGCGAGGACCACGACGTCCACCCGTTCCCCGTCCCACGGCCGCCCGGCGCCGCGCTCGCGCGCCACCCGGACGGCGTCCGGGTCGCGGTCGGTGAGCAGCACCCGCACGCCCCGCGCGGTGAGCGCCAGCGCGACCGAGGTGCCGACCAGCCCCGTCCCGACGACCAGCGCGCTCGACGGCGTCATGACACCAGGTCCCGTCGCAGCGCGGCGGCCCCCCGCAGGTACACGTGGCGGATGGCCGAGCGGGGGCGGGCGGTCTCGGCGTGCGCGAGCAGCCGGACCACCCGTTCCAGCGACCCGGGGACCGGGATCTCCCGCACGCACATCAGCGGGACCTCGGTGAGCCCCAGCCGACGCGCGGCCACCGCGGGGAACGCGGCCGTCAGGTCGTCGGTCACCGAGAAGATCACGCTGATGATCCGGTCGGCGGTCAGCGCGTTGCGGTCCAGCACCGCGGTCACCAGGTCCGCGGTGCCGTCCAGGATGGCGTCCGCGTCGTCGGCGTCGACCTGCACGGCCCCGCGGATCGCCCGGACGGGCAGCACCGGCGCCGCCAGCGCGGTCGCGCCGTCACGCCGTGGCGCGGGCACGGGCGACGCCCTCTCGGACGGCCGGGGCGACGTCGCCCGCGAAGATCTTGATCTCCTCCTCCGGCCGCGCGCCGGGCGCCAGGACGAACGCCGACACGCCGTCGCGGAGCGCCAGTTCGGTGAGCTGCGCGGCCCACAGCTCCGGCGGGCCGTCCAGGAACCCGCCGCCGCCGGAGGCCCGGAACGCGCCGTCGACGTTGTAGAGCCGCCGGATCTCGGCCGGGTCGCGTCCGGCGTCCCGGGCGGCCTCGTCGATGACGGCGTTGGCCGCCGGGAGCCGCCACGGCGGCAGGTACGCCGAGGACGGGATCCACCCGTCGGCCTTACGGCCGATGAGCCGCAGCGACCGGGGGCCGTACCCGCCGAGCCACAGCGGGATCTCGCCCGGGAGCGGCCGCTCCAGCGCTGGGGCGGCTCCGGCGAGCCGGTAGTGACGGCCGTCGAAGGTGGGGCCGGGGTCGCGGCCGAGCAGCCTGCGGATCACCTCCACGCCCTCGTCGAGTGCGGCGACCTGCTCGCCCGGAGAGCGCCGGGGCCCGCCGAGCGAGGCGATCCCCGCCGGATGGGCTCCGGAGCCGAGGCCCAGGGCGGCCCGCCCGCCGCTGAGGACCGACAGCGACGCCGCGAAGTTCGCCAGCGTCACCGGGCCGCGCAGCGGCAGCCCGGCGACGTCGGGGAACAGCGTGACCGTCTCCGTCCGCGCCGCCAGGTGGGTCAGCAGGGTCAGCGCGTCCAGGAAGCCGGGGTGGTACAGGTGGTCCTGGATGCCGATCAGCTCCAGGCCGAGCGACTCGGCGAGCCGCGCCTGGGTCACCGTCCGTTCCACCGTGTCGGCGGCCGGTGACAGGAACGCGCCGAACAGCAGGTCGTGCCCATAGTCCGCCATGGGTTCCTCCCGAGGCTCACAGGATGTCGGCGTAGGTCAGGCGGACGAGCGTCGGCGGCAGGCTCTCCTCCTCGAACCGCAGGTGCGCCTCGAGCAGTTCGGCCGCCTCGTTGACCGCCTTGAGCAGCGCGGGCCCGGCGGAGGGGTCGCGGTGCAGGGACCCGACCCGCTCCTCCACCTCGTCGAGCCGCGCCATGAGTTCCTTGTGCTCGGCCACCAGCCGGTCGATCGCCGGGCCGAGGGCCGGGTTGCGGCGGCGCAGCGTCGGGAACATCGACGCGTCCTCGACCGTGTGGTGGCCGTGCACGAAGGAGCAGAACTGGCTGCAGTAGCGGGGCAGGATCCGCTGCCAGTCGCGCTTGCGGAACGCGTCGAGCGCGGGCCCCACCCTGTCCCCTCCCGGACCCTTGGGGTCGCGCACGTCGTCGACCACCGCCGCGACCAGCCGCTGGAACTCGGCCATGTCGCGGCGCATCTGGTCGTGGATGACGAACAGGCGCTGCGCCAGTTCCGTGCCCTGGGGGTTCGCACCCGGGAAGTCCGGGATGGACATGGACGGTACCTCCTAGCCCTTGTGTCCGATGGCGATCGACTCGGGCCCGCTGAGCGGGCGCGCCGCGCACCGCTCGAAGCCCGCCCCGGCCAGCCAGCCGAGGACCTCGGCGCGCGTGTAGTCGAACCCGCCGGGGCTCTCCAGCAGCATGTGCAGGCTGGTGAGCAGGCCGAACAGGTTCTCCCGCCGGGAGTCGTCGATCATGGTGTCGTACACGACGACCGCCCCGCCGGGGGGCAGCGCGTCGTACGCCTTGCGCAGCAGCGCCCGCTTGGCCGGCTCGTCCCAGTCGTGCAGGACGTGCCCGAGGACGATGACGTCGGCCGTGGGCATCGGGTCGGTGAAGAAGTCGCCGGGCACGAACGTCATCCGGTCGGCGAGCCCGGCGGCCTCGGCGGTCGCGCGGAACGACGGCTCCACCGGCGGCAGGTCGAAGCCGATGCCGCGCAGGTGCGGGTGCCGCGTCAGCAGCGTCCGCAGCACCGCTCCCCCGGCGGCGCCGACGTCGGCGACGGTGCCGCGCTCGCCCCAGGGGAAGTCCTCGGCCAGCGCGAGCGCCGCGCCCATGGCCCCGCCGCTCATCGCGCTCTGGAACTGCCGGGTCCGCTCGGGGTCGGCGTACAGCGCGGCGAACGGGTCGTCCTCGCCGGTGGTGGCGGCGTTCTGCGGCTTTCCGGTGCGCAGCGCCTCGGTGAGCGACCGCCACGAGTCGTACCAGAGGCGGTCGGCGACGGTGAGCAGCCCGCCGACGTAGGTCTCCTGGCGCTCCTCGTCGAGGAACCGGGCGGAGGCGGCGCTGGTGCGGTAGCCGTCGTCGTCGCGGTCGAGCATCCCCATGGCGACCAGGGCGTCCAGGAAGTCGCGCACGCCGCGGCCGTCCAGCTTGAGCCGTTCGGTGAGCCGCTCGGCGGTCAGCGGGCCCTCGCGCAGCGCGCCGAACACGCCCAGCTCGATCGCCGACAGCAGCACCCGCGACTTCCAGAAGCTCAGCCCGGTCTCGATGACCGGCCAGGGCCCGGTCGCCCCGTCCTCCAGGATGCCCCGGACGGGGGCGGTGTCGTGCAGATCGGTGAAATGGGTGGCCTTGCCGTCCCGCATCGTCCACACGTGGACACACGGGAGTTCGCACTCGCGTCCGGTGCGGGCGCTGCGCATGTGGTTGACCCCCAGCACGACCACCCGGTCACCGGACTCCAGGAACTCGGTCGGCCGCATCCCGAGTCCGCTGAACACCGACCGGGCTCGGGCCATGAACGCCCTGACCTCCGCGTGCCCCTTCTCGGTGCCGCCCAGGCCGTAGTCGTTCATCCCGTCGGGGTGCGTCCAGGAGATGTCGGGGGCGAACGCGGCCATGGCGGCGTCCACGTCGCCGCGCCGGAACGCCTCGTACGACGACTTGATGATCTCGGTGTTGCTCGGCATCCGGGGCCTCCTAGGCGGTCGCGAAGACGTCGGGGGCGTGGTCGCGGAGGGTGCGGGCCACGCCCTCGCGCCAGGGGACCTCGCAGTCGCCGATCAGCGTCCGGCGCAGGGTGTTGTCGAAGATCGCGGTCTCCCGGCTGCGGTCGCCGGGCTCCAGCTTCACCGGCACCCCGCTGATCCGGGACATGTACTCCAGCAGGTCGGTGACCCCGACCTCCTCGTCCCCGCCCCAGTTGACGACCCGCGCCGGGACCGACGCCGCCTCCCACAGCAGCGGCACCTGCCGGACGACGTCGTCGGTGTGCAGCAGGTTGCAGTAGTTCTGGCCCTCGCGCGGGACCGCGCACGGCTCGTCGGCCAGCATCCGCCGGAACAGCAGCACCGGCAGCCCGCCGTGCCCGTACGGGCCGTAGGCGACGTTGAGCCGGGCGATGATCGTCGGCAGGCCCAGGGTGACGGCCAGGCCGCGCACCACGCCCTCGGTGGCGATCTTGGCGATGGGGTAGGTCGGCAGCCACGGCGCCTGCCCGGCCAGCGGGTCGGTCTCGGCGTACCGGTGGCGCGGCTCCCGGCGGTCGTACACGACGCCGCTGGACACGTACAGGAACGCGGTCGCGTTCCGGCAGTGCGTCATGAGCCGCGCCGCGCCCACCGCGTTCGCCTCGACGGTGGTGTCGAAGTCGGTGCCGTCGCCGCGGTGCACGGCGGCGTGCAGCACGTGGGTGAAGTCCTTGGGGACGTCCGCCAGGCCGTCGCGGCCCATGTCCCAGTGGACGGTCCGCACGCCGTGCTCCTTCAGGGACAGCTCGGCCTCGGCGTCGCCGAACCGGCCCAGGCACCACACCTCGTTGCGCGCGGCCAGCGCCTCGGCCACCGGACGGGCGACCTGGCCCGAGCCTCCGGTGACGAGGATCCTCGCGTTCTCGATCATGTTCGTCTCCCGCCTCACCGCTCGCCGAGCGCCTCGGCCAGCTCGCGGCGGAGCGTGGCCTGGAAGGTCTGCACGTGCTCGGGGCTCATCAGGGTGTAGTGCTCGCCGTCGACCTCGATGTACCGGTTGCCGCTCCGGGTGAAGCCGTCCCAGGCGCGGAGCTGGAGGTCCAGCCAGTCCTGCTTGGTGCCCCTGAGCGGCTCGCAGTAGAAGACCCGCACCGACTCCACCGTCCCGCCGGGCTCGTAGTCGCGGCCGAGGTGGACCATCGACTGCGCCAGGTCCACCCAGGCGGCGAACCGGTCGAGGTTCAGGTCCAGCTCCTCCAGCCGCCGCGCGGGCGCGCCCTCGATGAGGTACGCGAGCTGCTCCTGCGTGGTCAGGCCCAGTTCGCGCATCCGGTCGGGCAGCACCGCCGCCTCCTCCTGGCTGACCAGCGACAGGAACAGCGCCAGGTTGACCGCGCCGTCGGTGACGGTGATCTCGTTCATCCGGCCGCGGATGTGCGGCGGGAGGTTGAAGATCCCCACGAAGTCGACGCGCTCGCCGAGGGCCTCCAGGCTCTTGGCGATCTCGAACGCGACGGCCCCGCCGTAGGAGTACCCGGCGACCGCGTACGGGCCCTCCGGCTGCACCCGGCGGATGGCGTCCACGTAGCAGCCGACCATCTCCGCGAAACTGCCGAAGTGCTCCTCGCCCTCGCCGAACCCGCGGGCCCGCAGCGCGTAGAACGGGCGCTCGTTGACGAAGTACTTGGCCAGGTTGACGAAGACCAGCACCTCGCCGAGGCCCGGGTGGACGCAGAACAGCGGGGTCCGGTCGCCGGTCACCTGGAGCGGCACCAGCGGGTCGTACGCCCGCGCGGCCCCGCCGTCGGCGACCCGCGCCGCCAGCAGCCGCACGGTCGGGGCCTGCAGGATCGCCGCGACCGGCAGGTCACGGATGCCGAACCGCCGCTGCGTCTCCAGCTTGAGCCGCAGCACGTCCAGCGAGGTCCCGCCCAGGTCGAAGAAGCTCACCGTCGCGCTGACGGCGGCGGGCTCCACCCCGAGGACCCGGGCGTAGACCTCCGCCAACGCGGTCTCGGCCTCTCCCTCGGGGGCCACGTGACCGCCGAGCTGGCGGCGCACCAGCTCCTCGACCCGCTCGGCGCGCTCGGCGAAGCCGCCGCTCTCGACCCTTCGGCGCAGCGCCGAACGCTGCACCTTGCCGAGGTTGCCGCGTGGGATGTCCGCCACGTCCACCGGCAGGATCAGCGACGGCCGGAACCCCCACCGCAGCACGGTGCTGTTGCGGATGGCGACGATCGTCCGGTACAGCGAGGCGTCGTCCTCGGCGGTGGGGGCGAACACGATGGCGAGCTGCTCGCTGTCGCTGCCCGACGGGCGGATGGGGAACGCCGCGACCTGGCCGCGCCGCACCCCGTCGAGGTCCTGGAGCAGGGTCTCCAGCTCGTGGCTGAAGTAGTTGACCCCGTTGACGATGATGCTGTCCTTGCTGCGGCCGACCAGGGTGAGCCGCCCGTCGTCGAGCCGCCCGAGGTCGCCGGTGCGGAACCAGCCGTCCTCGGTGAAGGCGGCGCGGGTGACCTCCTCGTCGTTGAAGTAGCCGTCGGTCACCATCGGGCCCCGGAGCTGGAGTTCGCCCGCCTCGCCGGAGTCGTCCGGGAGCACCGTGCCGTCCTCGGCGACGATGCGCAGCCGCAGGCCCTCCACCGGCCGGCCGACGGGCGCGAACTCCGTCTCCCGGCCGGTGGTGGCGAAGTCCAGGGAGAAGACGCTGCCCGCGCAGGTCTCCGTCATCCCGAAAGCGGGCACCACGACGTCCTCCCGCAGCCCGTACGGCGCCAGCCCGTCGAGGAACCGGCGCACCGTCGCGCTCACGACCGCCTCGCCGCCGCTGATGATGTGCCGCACGGCCGACAGGTCCGCGCCGGGCTCCGGCCGCCGGTCGGCGAGGGCCTGGTTGATCTGGCCGAACAGGAAGTTCGGGGTGAAGGTCAGCGTCACCCGGTGCTCGGCCAGCAGGTCCACGAACCGCAGCGGGTCGCCCAGCACGGCCTGCGGCTCGGCGACGACCTGGTCGCCTCCGGCCCACAGCGGCAGCAGGTGCCCCTCGATCGCCGCGATGTGGTCGAACGAGATCCAGCCCATCATCACGTCGTCGGCGGTCACCGACAGCGCCCCGGCCTTGCCGCGCAGCGCGGCCAGCAGGTTCGCCTGGGTGAGCCGGACGGCCTTGGCGTGGCCGGTGGACCCGGAGGTCAGCATCAGCAGGGCCAGGTCGTCCGGGCCTCCCCGGTGGACGTCGGTGTCGGGCTCGGCGTCGGCCAGGTCCTCCAGCAGGGCCGTCCGCAGGCCGTCCACCCGGGGGAGTTCGGCCTGCCCGTTCTTCGACACGACGACCAGCGGCCCGTCCAGCAGGGTGTTGACGTGCTCCAGATGGGTCCGCCAGCGCACCATGTCCGTCCGGATCGGCGCGACCGGGCAGGGCACGAACCCGCCCAGCACCGCCCCCCAGAACACCGGCACGAAGTCCTCCGGCGCGTCCAGGACGGCGACCACGCGGTCCCCGGGCGCCAGGCCCCGGGCCCGCAGGCCGCCCAGCACGCGCCGGGCCGATTCCAGCAGTTCCGCGTACGACCGGCGGGGGCCGTCCACGAAGGTGACTCCACGCCCGGAGTCGCGAGCGGCGCGTTCGAGAAGCAGTGACAGGGATTGCGGCATCGATTCGTTCTGCACCAGAACCTCCGATTATCAGTCCGGACCGGAGAACGGAAATCGCCGGGGCGGGAGAACGCGGTCGGAAGGGTTTTACGGGACGATCTCCATTTGGGCCATCATGCCCATGCTCGCGTGGTCGATCAGGTGGCAGTGGTAGACGTAGCGGCCGGTGTATCCACCGAAGGTGGCCTGGACGCGGACGGTTTCGCCGGGCAGCACCGTGACGGTGTCCTTCCAGCCCGTCTCGCCCGCCGGCGGCGGCGCGCCATTGCGGTCCAGCACCTTGAACTTCACCAGGTGGATGTGCAGGTTGTGCGGAATCGGGAACTGGCTTTCGGCGTTGCGGATACGCCAGATCTCGGTGGTGCCGAGTTTGATGGTGTTGTCGATCCGGTTGTGGTCGAAGGTCTTTCCGTCGATGAGCATGGAATTGGTGACCGGGTCCACCGGCCCGAGCACGACGTCGCGGGTGTTGGTGGCGGGCGGCAGCGACGGCGCGGGCGCCAGGGTGGCGGGCACCAGGCTGGAGTCGGAGGCGGTGGCGACCACGTCGAACCGCATGATCAGCCGTTCGCCGTCGGTCTCGCCGAGCACGTTCTCCAGGACGACCTTGGTGCCGACCGGGTAGCGGCTGAAGTCGATCACGATCTCGTGCCGCTCGCCGGGCCAGGTGGTGAAGCCGGTCATCGGGGCGGGCTTCGGCAGCAGCCCCTGGTCCCCGCCGATCTGGATCATCTGCGACCCGTCCTGGAGCCGCAGTTCGAAGGGCCGCAGGTTGGAGGCGTTCAGGAACCGGAACCGGTACTTGCGCGCCTTGACCGGGAAGTACGGCTGGTTGCGGCCGTTGACGAGGATCGTCTTGCGGTTGGCGAAGTCGTCCATCACGTACACCAGCGACCCGTCGTCGGCGAACCGCGCGTCCCGCAGCATGATCGGGACGTCGAACTCGCCGGACGGCAGCCTGAGGTAGTCCTCGGCCGGGTCGCACAGCAGATAGAAGCCGGCCAGCCCGCGGAAGACGTTCTCCGACTCCTCGTGGTGGGCGTGGTCGTGGTACCAGAGCGTGGCGGCCGACTGCCGGTTGTTGTAGTGGTACTCGCGGGTGTCGCCGGGGTGCAGCACGTCCATCGGGTGGCCGTCGTGCTCCGGCGGCAGGTGCCCGCCGTGCAGGTGCGTGGCGATGTGGCGGTGCCCGGTGAACCCGTTGGTCTGCCGGACGATGACCTTGCGGTCCTTCCTGGCCTTGATGGTGGGCCCGACGAAGGTGCCGGTGTAGCCGAAGACCGTGGTGGTCTTGCCGGGCAGCAGCTGCTCCACGCCCTCCTTGACCTCCATCACGTACGTGTCGGTGGTCGAGGTGGACGACGTGGGCCGCAGCACCGGCGGCACGGGCATGCGGACGGTGAAGGGGCCGGTGGTCGTGGTCCGGGTGCGCGCCGCGGCGGCGGAGCCCTGGGTCACGGGCAGGGCCAGCGCCGCGCCGGTGACCGCGCCGCCGATGACGAACCGTCTACGGGAGATCATGCGAGCGACTCGTTCCTCTCAGAGGGGGTTCGGCGAGGCTCAGCCGTGCTCGGGCTGGGGGACGGGCTCCTTGCCGGGGGCCATGGCGGGCTGCGGCGGGCGTCCGCCGCCCGGGACGATGAGGGACGCGGCGACGAGGGCGACCAGCGTGATCACCGCGGCGCCGAGCAGCGCGCCGGTGTAGCCGTCGGTGAGCGCGACCGGCAGGGGCTTGCCGTCGCCCACGGCGGACTCGACCAGGTTGGTGGTGACGGGCGTCAGGATCGCGATGCCCAGCGTCGCGCCGACCTGCTGGGAGGTGTTGAGGACGCCGGACGCCAGCCCGGCGATGTCCGGCGGCACCTGCGCGGTGGCGGCGATCGTCGCGGCCACCAGCGCCATCCCCATGCCGACGCCGGTCAGGATGGACGGGCCGAGGATCTCGGCGGCGAAGTGCCCGGTCTCCGGCGACAGCCCGGAGAACCACGCCAGGCCCAGCGTCGCGACGAGCGCCCCCACGGCGACCGCCGGGCGCGGGCCCATCCGTCCCACGATCGGCGGGGTGAGCTGGGTGCCGACCACGATGGCCAGCGTGATCGGGAGCTGCGCCATCGCGCTCTTGATCGGGCCCCAGCCCAGCACGCCCTGCATGTAGAGGGTCAGGAACACCATCGTCGGGATCAGCGCCATGGTCATCATGCCCTGGCCGACGTTCCCGCCGGTCAGCGCGCGGATCCGGAAGATGTGCAGCGGCACCAGCGGCTGCGCCACCTTCCGCTCGATCGCCACGAACGCCAGCAGGAACAGCACGCCCACGACGCCGAGGGTCACCGTCAGGCCCGAGGCCCCGCCGCCCTCGCCGGACTCCACCAGGGCGTAGACGATCAGGCCGAGGCCCGCCGTGATGGACACCGCGCCGGCCACGTCGAACGACCTGGCGCGCTCGCCGACCCGCCCGCCGGGCAGCAGCGCCGGGGTGCAGACCAGGACGACGATCCCGATCGGCACGTTGATCAGGAAGATGGCCTCCCAGCCGATGCCCTCGGTGAGCAGGCCGCCCAGCACGGTGCCGGAGACGCTGCCGAGGGCCGCCAGCGCGCCCCACATGCCCAGCGCCTTGAACCGCTCCTTGGGCTCGGTGAACAGCCGCATCACCAGGGCCAGCGCGGCCGGGGCGGTCAGCGCCGCGCCCAGGCCCTGCACGCCGCGGGCGACGATCAGCCACAGCGCGTTCTGCGCCAGGCCGCAGGCCAGCGAGGCGGCCACGAACAGCGCCAGCCCCCAGGCGAACACCGTCCGGTGCCCGGCGTAGTCGGCCACCCGGCCGCCGAGCAGCAGGAACCCGCCGAACGCCAGCGTGTACGCGCTGACCACCCACGACAGGCCCTCGGGCGAGAAGTCCAGGCCCTTCTGGATCGACGGCATCGCGATGGTCACGATGGCCGCGTCCAAAATCAGAATGAACTGCGTCAACGCCAGGATCGCGAAGCCGCGGCCCCGCTTCCCGCGATCGATCTCTTCGGCGGTCACTGTCACCTCCGGTTCGTGTGCCTTCGGCCGCGGGAATCCGCAGTCGAACCGCACCCGAACCTAGGCGGGCCGCCTGTCTCCGCCCTGTCCTTCCGTTGTTCCGCCGCCATCCCCGGCCGTCGCCCGCCGCTTCCGTGGTCGTCGTCACTCTTCACCACTCGCGCGTTGACGGACGGTCACGAAACAGGGAAAATGCTTTCGCGACGACGGGATTTTCCACCGCGCGCAGGGATGCGGCCATCCCGTGTCACGACGGCGCGGAAACGGACAGACCTGCACATCGGACCGATACGGATAAAGCGCATGAAAGTCCGCGCCCCGGGTAGGGCGCCGCGCGGAGCGGCGCCGGCAGGGTTCCGCGCCATGGTGAGAGGTCCGGCCGCCGATCCGTCAGCAACCCCGCCGATCCGGCTGCGAGGAGGACGCTCATGCCGATCGACCCGAACGTGATCGAGATACTGTCCCAGGTCCGGGTGGCCGAGTTCAGCATGCTCACCCGGTCCGGCGGCGTCACCACCCGCCCGCTGGCCAGTGTGTGGCTGCCCGAACGCGAGCTGATCGGGCTCAGCACGCCGATCGCGTACACCCAGAAGGTCGCCAACGTCCGGCGTGACGGCCGGGTCGCCCTGCTGTACTCCGACTTCACCGGCAGCGGCCTGCCCGGCGACACCGCCGTGCTCGTCCAGGGGACGGCGACGGTGCCCGACGTCCCCGTCGCCTCGTTCGAGGAGATGGCGGACTACTGGCGGGCCATCCTGCCGCGCACCCCCGGCATCGTGCACGCCTTGGCCGACGAGGGCTACCGCCGCGCCATGGACTGGTACTACTGGCGGCTGCCCATCCACGTCGTGCCCGAACGGGTCCAGGTGTTCAAGGCGACCCCGGCGGGCGGCGCGTGGGAGCCCCCGCCGCCGTCCGGCCCGTCCTGCCTGCGGGTGCGCGACGCCATGGGCCGCTACCCCACCGCCGTGCTGTCGGGCCGCGACGCGACCGGCCACCCCTGCTCGGCACGCGCCACCATCTCCATCAGCGGGCACGCGGACGACATCCTGGTCCGCCCGTCCCAGCCGTACGCCGCCGAGCCCGGCACGTCCGCGCTGCTGTGGCACCGGCACGACGGCGAGTACGGCCACATGTCCACCCTGCTCGTCACCGGTGACGCCGCCCCCGGCGGCCCCGAGTGGACCTTCACCCCCGGCACCGTCCCCGGCGGCCCCGCCGAACCCCGCGACGAGGCCTCCTACCACGCGTGGGCCACGGCCTCCCGCGAACGCTCCCTCGCCTATCTCCGCCGCCACGGCCTCGACCTCCCGGAGGTGCCCTGGGACGTTCTGGCGTCCCTGGTGAACCCGGCCTGAACGGTGCTCCGGAGGGTGACCGGCAACGGAGCGGCCCTCCGGAGTTCAGGCGGAGTTCGGTGCGCGGACCACACCTGCTGATGATCTTCGTTCGTCCCTGTGACCTCAGCAGAAGGAGCGAATGGCTACGACAAGGTGCTCGGCACGGTCTACCTGGGCTACAACGCGAGCAACGGCTACAACTGCGCCTACACCCTCAAGAACAAGAACGCCGAGCCGGTCAACTTCTGGGGCCACCCGACCCGGACGGGCGTCAAGCTGCTGACGGAGGGCTCCACCTGGGCGGTCGACTACGGCAAGTACAAGTACTACGCGGGCCCCGTCTACCGGTACGGCCGGGACCGCTGTGTCAAGCTCGTCGCCGACGTGACCTCGTCCAGCGGCATCAACGCGCACGCCGCCACCGGCTGGGTCGCCTGCGGCTGACCCCCGGCACACCGGCGAGGCGGAGAGGTCAGGCCGACTCCGCCTCGCCCTCGGCGGACCCCGCGGCGAACTCGGTGTCGAAGTCGTCTCCCAGCGCGGCACGGACGACGGCGGTGACACGGTCCACGTCGGCGCGTTCGGCGGGCGGCAGCGGGAAGCCCACCGAGGCCCGGAGGGCGGCGGCGCGGCCGAGGAGGCGGGCGGCCTCACGATGATGCCCGGCGAGGGCCTCCGCGCCCGCCGTGCCTTCCAGGGCGAACGCGACGGCGCGGCGGTCACCGGTGCTCAGGGCGGTCTCCAAGCCCTCGCGGTGCAGGGTCAGGGAGCGCCGCGCGTCGCCGCGTTGTTCGGCGATGAGGCCGAGCAGCCCGAGGATGAGGGCCTTGCCGCTGGCGACCCCCATCCGGTCGTTCCAGGCGAGCCACGGCAACAGGTGCTCTTCGGCCGCGTCGAGGTCCCCGCGCCGCCGGGCCACCAGCGCGAGGCCGGTGTCGGCGAACTGCCGGGCGGTCTGGTGGGACTGTTCCGCGGCAAGCCGTGACGCGCGTTCGTGCAGGTCCCGCGCGGTGTCGAGGTCGCCGTCCAGGAGCGCCACACGGCCGAGCCGCGACAGCAGGAACGACACCTGCGGCCACATCCGCAACTCCTCCGCGACGCGGACGCCCTCGCGGTGCAGGCGCGCGGCCTCGGTGTAGTCGCCGCGGATCTCGGCGAGCACGCCGAGTTGCTCGGCGGACTGGAGGCGACCCCAGCGGTCGCCGAGGTCGGCGAACAGGGCGGCGCTCTCGGTCGCGGCGCGTTCCAGGGTGACGAGGTCGCCCCGGTAGATGGCCTGGGAGGCGCGGGCGCTGAGCGCGGCGGCCGTTCCCCATCGGTCGCCCTGGTCACGGCTCTCGGCGAGCACCGCCTCGGCGAGGTCGTCCACGTCCGCCAGGTCACCGAACCCGCTCCGCGCGAACCCCAGGAACCACCGTGCCCGCACGTCGGCCTCGTCCCGCCGGTCCTTGCCGGGGTCGGGACGCTCCCCGGACAGCCACCCGAACGCCGCCCGCCGAACCTCCGCGTTCGCCCGCAGAACGGACGGGGCCGGTCCGGGGATCCCCAGCGCGGTGTCCAGGGAGCGGCGGGCCTCCGTGAGCCGTCCGCGCAGGTACCAGTACCAGCTCAGCGCCTCGGCGAGCCGCAGCGCGAGCCCCGCGTCACCGCGTTCGGCGCACTCGCTCAGGGCGCGGCGCAGGTTCGGGGTCTCGGCGTCGAGAACGTCGAGCCAGTGCCGCTGGTCGTGCCCGTACAGGTGCGGGGCGGCGCGTTCGGCCAGCTCTACGTGGTACTCGGTGTGGCACCGCCGGATCGGGGCGGCCTCGCCCGCCTCCGCCAGGCGTTCCAGCCCGTACGCGGCGATGGATTCGAGCAACCGGTAGCGGGGGCCGCCGCCGTCGTCCGTCACGGTCACCAGGGAACGGCCGACGAGCTGGTCGAGGGCGTCGAGGACCTCCCAGGCGGCCAGGCCGTGCGTACCGCAGACCGCCTCGGCGGCCTCCAGCGTGCAGCCGCCGGAGAACACCGCCAGGCGGCGCAGCACCCGCCGTTCGGCCTCGCCCAGCGGCTCCCAGCTCCAGTCGATGGCCGCCCGCAGCGTCCGCTGCCGCGCCGGGGCGTCCCGCCGTCCCGCCGACAGCAGCCGGAACCGGTCGTCCAGCCGTTCGGCGAGCCTGCGGACGCCCAGCGTGCGGACCCGTGCGGCGGCCAGTTCCAGGGCCAGCGGGATCCCGTCCAGCCTCCGGCAGATCGTCGCGACCGCGTCGGCGTCGCCGTCGGAGAGGGTCAGCTCGGGGGCCGCCGCGCCCGCGAGCGTGGTGAACAGCCGCACGGCGGCGTCCTCGGGCAGCGGCGGAACGGCCTGGACGATCTCACCGGCGATGGCGAGGGGCTGCCGGGTCGTCGCCAGGATCCGGACCTCGGGCGCCCCGGCCAGCAGCCGCCGCGCCAGCTCGGCCGCCGCCTCGACCAGGTGTTCGCAGTTGTCCAGGACGAGCAGCAGCCGCCTCGGGCGCAGCGCCTCCGCGAGGGCGCCCTGGTCACGGACGTCCAGCACGGCGGCGACCTCCTCGGCCACCGTGTCCGCCGCCGCGCCCTCCGGCACCGAGGCCAGCTCGACCAGCCACACCCCGTCGGGGAAGTCCCCGGTCAGCCCGCCCGCCGCCGCCAGGGCCAGGGTGGTCTTGCCGACGCCGCCGGGCCCGGTCAGCGTCACCAGCCGCGCGGAGCGCAGCAAAGCCCGGACGCGCGTCACGTCGTCGTCCCGGCCGACCAGACCGGCGGGACGCGCGGGCAGGTTGGTGCGCGGCGGCGTGACCGCCAGGGTGGGGGCCTGCCGCAGGATCTCCTCGTGCAGCGCGGCCAGCTCGGGCCCGGGGTCGAGCCCCAGCTCGTCGGCGAGGCGGTCCCTGAGGTCGGCGAAGGCGTCGAGCGCCTCGGTCTGCCTGCCCGCGCGGTACAGGGCCCGCATGTGCGCGGCGCGGAGCCGTTCCCGCAGCGGATGCCGGGTGACCAGTTCGCCCAGCTCGTCGGCGAGGAGGACGTGCTCGCCGAGCGCCAGGCGCGCCTCGGCGAGGTCCTCCACGGCGGTCAGCCGCTGCTCCTCCAGCCTGGTGACGGACGCCCGTGCGAACTCGGCGTCGGCCATGTCGGCGAACGCCGGGCCCCGCCACAGCGCCAGCGCCTCGGTCAGCAGGTCGGCGATGGCGCGGGGGTCATCGGCATGCCGTGCCCGCCGCACCAGGTCGGCGAACCGGCCCGCGTCCACGTCCTCGTCCGCGACGCGCAGCAGGTAACCGGGCGGGCGGCGTTCCACCAGGGCACGTCCACCGGGCTCGGCACGTTCCAGCACACCGCGCAACTGGGAGATCTTCGTCTGGAGGGTGTTGGCGGGGTTCGCCGGGGCGCGGCCCTCCCACACGTCCTCCACGAGGCGGTCGGCGGAGACGACCCGGCCGGGATCGGTGAGCAGCACCGCGAGGACGGCCCGGACCTTCGGCTCGGGGACCGTGACCGCCCGTCCGTCGTCCGTCCAGACCGCCAGCGGCCCCAGCACCCCGAAACGCATGAAACCACGCTAGTGGGCCGTGCGCGGGCCGTGAGCCGTCCGTGAGCGCCGCCGAGCACGCTTACCGACATCAGCGCTCACACCTGAGGAGAACGTCATGAAGTCCACCGAGATCCGCCTGGCCTCGCGTCCCGTGGGCGAGCCCACCGCCGACGACTTCGAGGTCGCCGTCACCGAGGTCCCCGAGCCGGGCGACGGGCAGGTTCTCGTCCGCAACACCTGGATGTCCGTGGACCCCTACATGCGGGGGCGCATGGACGACGCCGAGTCCTACATCCCGCCGTTCCAGCTCGGCGCGCCGCTGGAGGGCAGCGCGGTCGGGGAGGTCGTCGCGTCCCGGGCCGAGCAGATCCCCGTGGGGGCGTCGGTCTCGCACTTCCTGGGCTGGCGGGAGTACGCCGTCGTGAACGCGGCGGACGCCACGGTGATCGACACGACGCTCGCACCGCCGCAGGCGTACCTGGGGCCGCTGGGAACGACCGGGCTGACCGCCTACGCCGCCCTGACGCGGACCGCCCCGGTGCGCAAGGGCGACGTGGTGTTCGTGTCGGGGGCCGCCGGGGCGGTCGGCAGCGTCGCCGGGCAGATCGCCCGCAAGCTCGGCGCGGCCAGGGTCATCGGCTCGGCGGGCGGCCCGGCCAAGACCGCCAAGCTGGTGTCGGTGTTCGGTTTCGACGCCGCCCTCGACTACCGGGAGGGGCACCTGGACGAGCAGCTCGCCGAGGCCGCACCGGAGGGGATCGACGTCTACGTGGACAACGTCGGCGGCGACCACCTGAAGGCCGCCCTCGGAGCGATCCGCCGTGGGGGCCGCGTCGCGCTGGTCGGCGCCGTCAGCCAGTACAACGAGGTCACCCCGCCGCCCGGCCCGAACCTGTACCGGGTCGCCTGGAGCGAGGTCACCCTGAAGGGCATGCTCGTCACCAGCCACTTCGATCTCTTCCCGGAGTGGATCGAGCGCGCTGCGGGCTGGCTCGCCGACGGCTCCCTGCGCACGGAGGAGACCGTCGTCACCGGCCTCACCGAGGCCCCGGCGGCCCTGCTCGGGGTGCTGCGCGGCGCCAACACCGGCAAGATGCTGGTCCGCCTCTGACGTACTCTGGGGTTGTTCTCGCTGGTCAGCGGCTTGCAGAGGGTGGGGGCCGTTGCATACGCCGGCGATATGCGGTGCTGCTTAGGGTGCAGGTATGCGCGTGTTGATCGTGGAGGACGAGCCCTACCTGGCCGAGGCCGTCCGTGACGGGCTGCGGCTGGAGGCGATCGCCGCCGACATCGCCGGCGACGGTGAGACCGCCCTGGAGATGCTCAGCGTCAACTCCTATGACCTGGCGGTCCTCGACCGGGACATCCCGGGCCCCTCCGGTGACGAGATCGCCCGGCGGATCGTGGCCTCCGGCTGCGGCATCCCGATCCTCATGCTGACCGCCGCCGACCGCATCGACGACAAGGTCTCGGGGTTCGGGCTCGGCGCCGACGACTACCTCACCAAGCCGTTCGAGCTGCGGGAGCTGGTCCTGCGGCTGAGGGCGCTGGACCGCAGGCGCGCGCACGCCCGGCCGCCGGTCAGGGAGATCGCGGGCCTGCGGCTGGACCCCTTCCGCCGGGAGGTCTTCCGCGACGGGCGGTACGTCGCGCTCACCCGTAAGCAGTTCGCCGTGCTCGAGGTCCTCGTCGCGGCCGAGGGTGGTGTGGTCAGCGCCGAGGAGCTGCTGGAGCGGGCCTGGGACCACAACGCCGACCCCTTCACCAACGCCGTCCGCATCACCATCTCCGCACTGCGGAAACGACTCGGGGAACCGTGGCTCATCGCCACGGTTCCCGGCGTCGGCTACCGCATCGACACCGGCGCCGATGAATAGGCGCCCAGGGCTCAGCGCCCGGCTGAAACTCACCCTCAGCTACGCCGGATTCCTCATGCTGGCCGGTGCCCTGCTGCTGGCCGTGGTGTGGGTGTTCCTGCTCCGCTACGTCCCCGACCGCGCGTTCGTCCACGGCCCGGGGTGCGGCCGGTTCGGGGGGCCCGCCCCGCCGTTCGTCCCCGGCCGCCTCGACCTGCAGCGCGCCTTCGTCCCCCGCGCGAGCATGGCGATGGCCTTCCTGCTGGCGTTCGGCCTGGTGGGCGGATGGGTCCTGGCCGGACGGATGCTCTCACCGCTGACCCGGATCGCGGACGCGGCACGGAAGGCCGCCCAGGGGTCCCTGTCCCACCGGGTCCAGCTGGAAGGCCCCAACGACGAGTTCCGCGAACTCGCCGACGTGTTCGACACCATGCTCGAACAACTCGAATCCCACATCACCGAACAGCAGAGGTTCGCCGCGAACGCCTCCCACGAGCTACGCACCCCGCTGGCGATCTCGCAGGCGCTCCTGGACGTCGCCCGCAGCGACCCCACACGGGACCAACGCGAACTCATCGAACGCCTCTACAAGGTCAACACACGGGCGATCGACCTCACCGAGGCCCTCCTGCTGCTCAGCCGCAGCGACCGCAGGAGCTTCACCCGCGAGCCCGTCGACCTGTCCCTCATCGCCGAGGAGGCCACCGAGACGCTGCTCCCCCTCGCCGAACAGCGCCAGATCACCCTCGAGGTCACCGGCGAGCCCACCCACACCGTCGGCTCCGCGGCGCTCCTCCTGCGGATGGTGACCAACCTCGTCCAGAACGCCATCGTCCACAACATCCCGACCGGCGGCACCGTGACGGTCCACACCCAGTCGTACTACGGCACGAGCGTGCTGCGGGTCGAGAACACCGGCCCCCTGGTACCCCCGGACCTGATACCGACCCTCACCGAACCCTTCCAACGCGGAACACAACGCGTACGCACCGACGAGCACGCCGGTATCGGCCTGGGCCTGGCCATCGTGAACAGCGTCGTCCGAGCACACCACGGCACCCTCGACCTCACACCCCGCCCCACCGGGGGCCTCCTCGTCACGGTCCAGCTCCCCGGCACACCACACGGAGCCACCCCGTACCGGTCCCCCTGAGCGGTCAGGCGTGGGAGAGGGCGAAGGCCGACAGGAAGCCGATGACGGTGATCAGGCCGGCGAGCAGGTGGGCGTCCTCGAACGCCTCGGGGATCATCGTGTCGGCGATCATGGTGAGGATCGCCCCGCCCGCCAGGGCGGTGATCCCCGCCAGGACGTCCGGGGAGGTGCCGCCCAGCGCCCCGTAGCCGAACGCGGCGGCCAGGCCGCTGACGGCGGCGATGCCGCTCCACAGCCCGAAGACGTACCGGGGGCCGCGCCCGGCGCGGCGCATGCCCGAGGCGCTGGACAGCCCTTCGGGCACGTTGCTGATGAAGACGGCGGCGACGGTGACGGTGCTCACCGCGCCGCCGCCCAGCAGGCTCACCCCGATGACCATCGACTCCGGCACACCGTCGAGCAGGGCGCCGAGCGCGATGGCCGTCCCGGAGCCCGGCTGGTCCTGCTCGGAGGTCTGCTGGTCGCCCGACCGCTTGCGGTGGTGCGCGCCCCGCCGCGCCAGCAGGACGTTGGCCCCGGCGTACAGGACGGCTCCGATCATCGCCCCGGTCACGGTCGGGGCGAGACCGCCGCGCTCGTGGGCCTCGGCGATCAGCTCGAACGACACGGCCGACAGCAGCACGCCGCTGCCGAAGGCCATCACCCCGGCCACCACCTTCGGCGGAATCCGCACCAGGTAGCCGACCAGCGCCCCCAGCACCAGCGCCGAGCCCGCCAGCAGCCCCCAGCCCGTCGCCTCCAGCCCACCCGGCACAGCCCGTCCCCCCACGTACGTCCGAGGTCCGGCTACCCCTCCCGACCAGCCCGAAACGCCACAGGGCCGGTGGTGCCAACGGGTACGGACAGGACACTGGGCCGTTCACCGGGGTCGGTCGGCGGGGCGATTACCCGGAGATCGGTTGATAGCGGTCGCCTGCTCTGCTTGCATCGTGCGAACGACCGTCCGCCGACCAGGGGAGCCGTGCATGACCGAGCGGGAACGGGTCTCGGACAGCATCGACGCGCGCACCCCCAACGTGGCCCGCATGTACGACTACTACCTCGGCGGGAAGGACAACTACGCGGTCGACCGGGAGATGGCACGGGAGATGATCAAGCAGGTCCCGGACGTGCCGCTGATCGCCCGGGAGAACCGTGCGTTCCTGCGGCGGGCGGTGCGGATGTGCGTGGACGCCGGGGTCCGGCAGTTCCTGGACATCGGCACGGGGCTGCCCACCCAGGGCAACGTGCACGAGATCGCCCAGCAGGCCGCCCCCGACGCCCGCGTCGTGTACGTGGACGTCGATCCGGTGGTGCTGACGCACGCCCGTGCGCTGCTGTCCGGTACCGACGGCGTCACCATCATCCAGGGCGACGTGCGGCGGCCGGACGAGATCCTCGCCCATCCCGAGCTGCGGGAGCTGATCGACTTCCGGGAGCCGGTGGCGGTGCTGATGCTGGCGCTGCTGCACTTCGTGGCGGACGACGAGGACCCGTACGGCATCGTGGACCGGTTCAAGGCGGAGCTGGCGCCCGGCGGCCACCTGGTGATCTCGCACATCACCGCCGACAACCAGACACCCGAGGTCCGTGACGCGGCGCGGCTCTACGACCGGGCGTCCGCCCGGCTCGCCCAGCGCACGCACGCCGAGATCAGCCGGTTCTTCGACGGCCTGGAGCTGGTCGAGCCGGGGGTGACCACGGTGTCGCTGTGGCGGCCGGACC
>DATADI010000209.1:0-12096 GCA_036258615.1 Thermomonospora sp.
TCCGTTCCGCGGCCTCGCCTGCGGTGGCTCGGGGATCAGTACGGGAGGATCCGTCCGGAGGGCGTCCGGAGGTCCGTAGGGGTCGGTTGACGTGGTGGCCTGGGGCGTTTGACAAGTTGCTGCCGTGCCATGGTGATCATCTCCCCCCTCTCGGCGGACGTTAACCCGCCGATCGAGCTGATCTCTCGTCACCTGTACGACGCGGGCCTGATGCCCGGGGTTCGCCGAGCCTATGCGACTCGGGCTGCCGGTTCGACCGATTTTGCGATCAGCATTCTGGCCGTACGTGGCCTCGTGGCCACGGGGCGTGCGGTTTCCGGGTGATCTGCGCGGAAGGTCGTTACCATGCGCCCCCATGACCGAGATCGAGATCGACCCGAGCCGGTCGGCCCTGGTGGCCGTCGACCTCCAGCTGCGCGTCGTGGGGCGGCACGCCGAGCCGCACACCGCCGCCGACGTCGTCCGCCGGTCGGCGCGGCTGGCGGAGGCGTTCCGCCGCGCCGGGGGCCTGGTGGTCGTCGTCAAGGCCGAGTGGGAGCAGGACCCGCAGCCGCCCGGCAGCGCGCTGGTGGACGAGATCGCGCCCCGGGAGGGCGACGTGCTGGTCACCCGGCGCGGCGCGAACGCCTTCCACGAGTCCGGGCTGGGCGAGCTGCTCGCCGGGCGGGGCGTCGGGACCCTCGTCCTCACCGGGATCGACACCAGCGGGTCCGTCGAGGCCACCGCCCGCGCCGCCTGGGAGGCCGGGTACCGGCTGCTGCTGCCGCACGACGCGACCTCCGGCGAGGACGGGGCGGCGCACCGCCTGGCCGTCCAGGAGACGTTCCCCAAGCTGGGCGCCGTCTGCACCACCGATGACATCGTGACCGCCTTGGGCTAGGTCAGGCGACCGCAAGGGAGCGCCGGCGGAGCCCCCGGGGCTACGAGACGATGTCCTTGGTGCGGAAGCGGCGGAAGGCCAGCGCCAGCAGCACCGCCGAGTAGGCGACCGACAGCGCCGTGCCCTTGGCCATCCCCGTCCACTGGACGGTCGGCTGGACGGCGTCCATCCACGCGTACGACCAGTGGGTGGGCAGGAAGTCCCGCCAGCTCCCCAGCGCGGTCACGGCGTCCAGGATGTTGCTGACGATCACCAGGCCGACCGCGCCGCCCACCGCCCCCAGCGGCGAGTCGGTGGTCACCGACAGCAGGAACGCCAGCGCCGCCACCACCGTCTGGGCGACCAGCGCGTACCCGACGATGATCGCCATCCGGCCGAGCGCCGTGCCGACCGGGACGGTGCCGCCGGTGGGCAGCTCCACGTCCCCCCAGCCGAACGCGACCGTGCCCGCCAGCAGCGCCATCGCCGGAAGGCACAGCACCGCCAGCATCGCGTACCCCAGCGCGACGACGAGTTTCTGGCGCAGCAGCCGGGCCCGGGGGACCGGCGCGGCCAGCAGGTACCGCAGCGACGACCAGCCCGCCTCGCTGGCCACCGTGTCGCCGCAGAACAGCGCCACCGCCACCACCAGCAGGAAGCCCGCCGACACGAACAGCGTGAACAACGCGAAGTTCAGCGCGCTCGCGGTGGCGACGTCCACCAGGCTGGGCACCGCGTCGGGCTCGGGGTCGCCGCCGATCTGGAACGCGCCCACCAGCACCCACGGCAGCGCCAGCAGGATCGCGAACGCCACCGTCGTGCGCCGCCGCCGGAACTGCCGGATCGCCTCGACCCGCAGCGGCAGCGTCCGCCGCACCGTGTACGCGCCGGGCCGGGCGGCGGTCTCCCGGGTCTTCCCGACCTCCAGGGACGTGCTCATGAGGCGCCCTCTCCGATGATCTCCAGGAACGCGTCCTCCAGCCGCCGCCCGGTGCCGACGATCTCGGCCACGGGCCCGGCGGCGACCCGGCGGCCCCGCGCCATGACCACCGCGTGCGTGCAGGTCTGCTCCACCTCGGCGAGCAGATGGCTGGAGACGATCACGGTACGGCCGGTGCCCGCGTACCGGACCAGCACGTCGCGCATCTCGCGGATCTGCGGCGGGTCCAGCCCGTTGGTCGGCTCGTCCAGCACCAGCAGGTCCGGCAGCCCCAGCATGGCCTGCGCGATGGCCAGCCGCTGCCGCATGCCCTGCGAGTACGTGCGGACCGGGCGGTCCAGCGCGGCGCCGAGGTCGGCGATGGCCAGCGCCTCGGCCAGATGGGCGTCGCCGGCGGGCCGGCCGGTCGCGCGCCAGTACAGGTCCAGGTTGTCGCGGCCGGACAGGTGCGGCAGGAAGCCCGGCCCCTCCACGAACGAGCCCAGCCGCGCCAGCACCGGCGCCCCCGGCTCCACCCGGTCGCCGAAGATCCGGATCTCGCCCGCGTCCGGGTGGATGAGGCCCATCAGCATCCGCAGCGTCGTGGTCTTCCCCGCGCCGTTGGGGCCGAGCAGCCCGAGCACCTGCCCCTGCTCGACGCGGAACGACAGGTCGTCCACCGCCAGGTGCCCGTTGCGGTACGCCTTGGTCAGCCCGGTGATCTCCAGGGGCACGTCGGCGAGCGCGGGGTCGTGGGAGCCGGTGCGGGACCGGCGGCCGTGCAGCAGGATCCCGGCGGCCAGGGCCAGCGCGACGAGCGGCAGCCCCCACACCCAGCCGGGGAGCGCGGAGCCGGGGGTGGTCAGCGCGGGCACCGTCGGGACGCTCAACGGGGAGGTCACCGAGATCCGGTGCGTCGCGGGCTTGGCGGGCGTGGCGAACCCCATGTCGGTCGTGCTCAGCACCAGCCGCATCCGGTGGCCCCGGTCGAACCGGTAGTCGATCGGCGGGAGCGTGACCGTGGCCTCCCCGGCCTTCTCCAGCCGCAGCGGCGCGGCCAGCCGCCGGGCCGGGGTGGCGCGCCCGCCCGGGGCGACGTCGTACAGCTTGGCGAACAGGGTGGCGGGCGCGTCGCCGGACACCCTGATCCGGACGGTGGGCGACCCGGTGATCCGCACCTGCCGGTCGAGGGGACGCGAGTCGAACGACGCGCTCTGCCCGGGGACGTCGGCGGGCAACCCGGCCACGCCGAGCCCGTCCAGCGCGCCGAGCGACCCGAGCCCGGGAAGTGCGGAGAGCGACGCGGGGCTGCCGCCCGCCGGGTTGAACACCGTCTGCTCGCGCCCGGTCACCGGGACCGCGTGCAGGCCCGCCCGCACCCCGGGGTACGCGGACGCCCGCGCGGACTCGATGACGACGTCTCCGGTGGAGGAGTCGATGCCGCCCGACCGGGACACCCCGAACGCGGGCGGCGCGGTCGTGCCGTCACGCAGCAGGTGCCGGTCGAACCAGTCGCGCACCAGGCCCCGGACCTTGCCGGTCTCGGCGTCGCCGCCGTCGTGGCCGCCCTGGATCCACACCACCGAGACCGGCGCGCCGTTGCGGGCCACGGCCCGTGCGGTGGCGTCGGCCTGGTCGAGCGGGAACAGCGAGTCGGTCTGGCCCTGCACGAGCAGCGTTGGGACCCGGATGCGGTCGGCGTACGTCGCGGGGCTGGAGCGGCGCAGCGTCGCCACGGCCTCCGGGGTGGGTCGCCCGGTCTCGGCGATCTCCTGGTACATGGCGCACAGCTCGGCGCGGAACCGTCCACAGGCTGTGGACGGCGGGCGCGCGGCCGGGCCGACCAGGTCGCCGGAGCTTCCGGCGGTGAAGAAGATCCCGGCCCACAGCCTCTTGAACACCCCGGTCTCCGGCTGCCCGCCGGTGGCCTGGGGGAACAGCACGTCGGCGAGGTCGTTCCAGGTCAGCTGCGGCGCGATGGCGTCCACGCGAGGGTCGTGCGCGGCGGTCAGCAGGGAGATCGCGCCCCCGTACGACTCGCCCGCCAGGCCCACCCGGGGGTCGCCGTCCCGGTCGCGGGTCACCTCGGGACGCCGGGCCAGCCAGTCGATGAGCTGCCGGGTGTCCTTGACCTCGTAGTCGGGGGAGTCGAGGGCGATCTCGCCGGTGGAGCGCCCGAAGCCCCGCGCCGACCAGGTCAGCACCGCGTACCCGGCCCGCGCCAGCTCCTCGGCCTCGGCCCGGGTGTCGTCCTTGGAGCCGCCGAACCCGTGGGCCAGCAGCACGGCGGGCGCGCGGTCCCGGCCCACCGGCCGGAAGAACGTGGCGTCCAGCACGACCCGCTGGTCGTCGCGGGGCCCGTCCACCACCGCGATGCGATGATGCTCGGCCCGCACGGGCGTCTCCCCGCCCGCCGCCGTCCAGGCCAGGCCACCGGCCGCGAGTACCCCGGCGCCCGCCGCCAGCGCCCAGCGCGTCCGCCACCGCCGCAGCGCACCCCCGAGATCCATGGGATCGACTCTATGCGCGCAGAATGAACGGCTTCCTCCGCCTCCTGGCCGCACCCCCTTCCTCCCCCGGAAGTAGCCGCGCGCCCCCGTCTACGCCCCCTGCGGTACGCGGCGGCGGCGTGGGTCAGGAGGGGGCGAGGGCGGCCTCGAACATGGCGGTGAGGCGGTCGGTGAGGGCCTCGGGGTCGGATTCGCGCAGGGCGTCCAGGCCCAGGGCGCGGCGGACGGAACCGGCGCCGAGGAGGATCGTGGCGGCGGCCGTCGCACGGACGCGGGCGTCGGGGCCCTCCAGCAGCGCGGTGAGCGGCTCGACCAGGACGGTCTCCAGATGCCGCCGGAGGATCGGCAGGACCTCCGGGTTGCCCAGCGAGCGGTCCAGGCTGCGGATCATCGGGCTGGGACGGTCCTGGGCGACCTGCCGGGCGAGCCGTTCGGCCAGCCGCCGGGGCAGCCCCTCGGGGCCCTCGGCGAACACGGCGTGCAGGCCGGACTCGCTGGCCAGCACCTCCCCGAACAATGCGGCCTTGGACCCGAAGTACCGGTTGACCAGCGCCACGTTGGCCCCGGCCGCCCCGGCGATCATCCGTACGGTGACGTGGTCGTAGCCGTGCTCGGCGAACAGGTCGCGGGCGGCCTCCAGCAGCCGCCGCCGGGTGGCCGCGCGGTCCCGGCGCGGCCGTGCGTCACCGCCGCCCGGGGGCTGTCCGGGGGCGTCGGCGGGAAGATCCACGGCCTGTTGCGCTCGCATCGTCCCAGTATCCCGTCTTGACAAGTAAACAAGCGTCTACATACCTTGTATGCAGAGTACAGCTAATGTGGGGGCGGAGTGGGGCAGAGCACGACGGGGTACACGCACCGGCAGGTCATGGAGATCCTCAGCGGCCTGATCATGGCCATGCTGACGGCGATGATCTCCACCTCGGTGGTGGCGACCGCGCTACCGACGATCATCGGTGAGCTGGGCGGCCAGGAGCAGCTGGCCTGGGTCGCCAGCGCGCCGCTGCTGACCATGACCGCCGCGACCCCGCTGTGGGGCAAGCTGTCGGACCTGTTCGGCCGCAAGCTGCTGTTCCAGACCGCCGTCGTGGTGTTCGCGGTGTCCTCGCTGGCCGCCGGGTTCTCCCAGAACATGGGCATGCTCATCGCCGCGCGGGCCCTGCAGGGCCTCGGTGCGGGCGGCGTGATGGCGCTGACCCAGGTGATCCTCGGCGACGTCGTCGAGCCCCGCGAACGCGGCCGGTACTCCGGCTACCTCGGGGCCGCGTTCGGCGTGTCGATGGTCGCCGGGCCGCTGCTCGGCGGGTTCCTCGTGGACGCCCCCGGCATGGGCTGGCGGTGGTGCTTCTTCGTCTCCGTGCCGCTGGCGGTGGTCGCGTTCGCCATCATCCAGAAGGTTTTGAAGCTGTCGGCCACCGGCCCCCGCACCCGGGCGCCGGGCGGACGCCGGACGAAGGGCGCACACCGCCGCAGGCCCCGGATCGACTGGGCGGGCGCGGCCACCATCACCGGTGGCGCGACCACGCTGATGCTGCTGCTGTCCCTGGGCGGCAAGGAGTTCTCCTGGAACTCCCCGTGGACCTACGGGCTCGCCGCGCTCAGCGTCGTGCTGCTGGCCCTGGCGGTGGTCGCCGAGCGGCGGGCCGCCGACCCGATCCTGCCGCCCCGGCTGTTCGGCAGCCGGACCTTCGTGCTCACCGCCGCCGCGTCCCTGCTGGTCGGTGTGGCGATGTTCGGGGCGATGATCTTCCTGCCGCAGTATCTCCAGCTGGTGCGCGGGATGAGCCCCACGGCCTCGGGCCTGATGACGCTGCCGATGGTGCTGGGCATGCTGGTGTCCTCCACGGTGTCCGGGCAGATCGTCTCCCGGACCGGCCGGTGGAAGGCGTTCCCGGTCGCCGGGCTCGCCCTGCTCGCCCTCGGGATGTTCCTGCTGTCCCGGCTGCACGTGGACTCCGCGCTGGTCGTCGTCGGCGTCGAGTGCGGCGTCGTGGGGCTGGGCCTCGGGCTCACCATGCAGATCATGATCCTGGCCGCGCAGAACGCCGCGCCGCGCACCGACCTGGCCGCCACCACCTCCGGGGTCACCTTCTTCCGCAGCCTCGGCGGGGCCGTCGGGGTCGCCGGGTTCGGCGCGATCCTGACCAACCGGCTCACCGCCGACCTGGCCGACCGGCTCCGCGCCGCCCACCTGCCGGTCCCGGCGGACGCGGGCTCCGGCCTCGGCACCCCGGAGGAGATCCACAACCTGCCGGAGCCGTTCCGGGGGTTCCTGCTGGAGTCGTTCACGCACGCGCTGCAGATGGTGTTCCTGGTCGGCGTGCCGGTCACCGTCGCGGCCCTACTGGCCGTCCTGGCCCTCAAGGAACTGCCGCTGCGCACCTCGGCGGCCCCGCCGCCCACGCCGAGCCCCGCACCGGACGCGACTCCGGTCACCGCGGCCCGGCGCGACTGACCGCCTAGGAGCCGCGCAGCGTACGGACCAGCCGGTCGGCGTCGGCCCGGCTGAACCGGCCGGTGACGACCACCCGGCCGTTGGTGATCGGCGTCGTCACCCGCGCGGCGGTCACCAGCTGGTCGCGGACCACGAACGCCAGCGTCCGGCCCCGGGTGACCCGGGTCAGGTCGCCGAACGCGCGCCGGTCCTCGTCCACCAGGTCGATCGCCACGTTGTGGTCGCCGGCGGACGCACCGCGCTGCACCTTCATCTCGGTGACCTTGCTGATCCGGATGCCGCTGCTGAGCTGGTAGCAGGCCGGGCCGGAGACGGTCTGCCCGGTGATGCCCTGCGTCCCGGCCGGGCAGGCCCCCGAGACGACCTGCGTGACGGGGTAGACGTGCAGCGGCGCGGTCAGCGGCACCGGCTCGGAGTCACGGGAGGTGGCGATCAGGGTGCCGGTCACGGCCACGGCCGCGATGAGCACGCCCAGCGTCAGCACCAGGGCCAGCAGCCCCGACCGCTGCCGGGCGGACCGCCGGTGCAGCCCGGCTCGGGCCCGCCGCCGTTCCTGGAGGCCGCGGACCGCCGCGGCGCGCCGCGCCCGTTCCGCCGCACGCCGGTCGATCGGCGCGGTGTCGGCACGGTCCTGGCCGCCGCGCGCTCCCGAGGACGCGGCGGGAGGTGACGCGGGCGGCCGGCCGGGGGAGCGGCCCTCGGCCTTTCCGGCCTTGGCGGGCTTTCCCTTGCTGCGGCCACGGACGACCCGCATCGTCACCTCCTTTGGTCGTGCGCCAAGTCTGGCAGCGCGCCGGGCATCCCGCCACCACCCCGGCCACCACACGATCATGTGGCCGGAAACGGCGGACCCCGGCGCTCGGGCACGAGCACCGGGGCCACACGGTCGTCAGCCGGCGGTCAGTCGATGCGCCAGGTGTCGCCTCCGGCGAGCAGGGCGGCCAGGTCGCCGGGACCGTCGCGGTCGACGGCCTCCGCCAGCTGGGCCCGCAGCTGCTCGTCGTACGACGGGCGCTCCACCTGCCGGAAGATCCCGATCGGCGTGTGCTCGAACGCCGGGGAGTCCAGCCGCGACAGTGCGAACGCCAGGGACGGGTCCGGGTCGCGCGCGTCGTGCACCGCGATCTGCGAGGCGTCCACGTCGGCCGTGCGGACCACCTCGAACCTGCCGGAGGCCGACCGGCGCAGCGCCTTGTCGCCCTCGCGGCCGAACACGATCGGCTCGCCGTGCTCCAGCCGCACCGTCACGTCGTCGCGGACCTCGGGGTCCTTCAGCGGGTCGAACGCGCCGTCGTTGAAGATGTTGCAGTTCTGGTAGATCTCCACCAGCGCCGTGCCGTTGTGCTGGGCGGCGGCGCGCAGCACCGACTGCAGGTGCCTGCGGTCGGAGTCGATGGTGCGCGCGACGAACGTGCCCTCCGCCCCCAGCGCCAGCGAGATCGGGTTGAACGGGGCGTCCAGCGAGCCCATCGGCGTGGACTTGGTGATCTTGCCGACCTCGGAGGTGGGCGAGTACTGGCCCTTGGTCAGCCCGTAGATCCGGTTGTTGAACAGCAGGATCTTCAGGTTGACGTTGCGGCGCAGCGCGTGGATCAGGTGGTTGCCGCCGATCGACAGCGCGTCACCGTCCCCGGTCACCACCCACACCGACAGGTCCGGGCGGGACGCGGCCAGCCCGGTCGCGATCGCCGGGGCCCGCCCGTGGATCGAGTGGAACCCGTAGGTGTTCATGTAGTACGGGAACCGGGACGAGCACCCGATGCCGGACACGAAGCAGATGTTCTCGCGCCGCAGCCCCAGCTCCGGCAGGAACGTCTGGACGGCCGCCAGGATCGCGTAGTCCCCGCAGCCGGGGCACCAGCGGACCTCCTGGTCGGTCTTGAAGTCCTTGGCCGACTGCTTTCCGTCGGCCTTGGGCACCAGCGACAGCGCGCCGTTCCCGTTGAGCAGCTCACTCACTGTCGATCACATCCTGGATCACACCGGCGAGTTCCTCGGCCTTGAACGGCAGCCCGCGCATGCGGTTGTAGCCGATCACGTCCACGAGGTACTTGCCGCGCAGCAGCAGGGCCAGCTGGCCGAGGTTGATCTCCGGCACCACGACCCTGTCGTAGGAGCGGAGCACCTGGCCGAGGTTGGCGGGGAACGGGTTGAGGTGGCGCAGGTGGGCCTGGGCGATCTCGCCCCCGGCCGCCCGCACCCGGCGGACCGCCGCGGCGATCGACCCGTACGTGCAGCCCCAGCCCAGCACCAGCACCCGGGCCCGGCCGGACGGGTCGTCCACGGCCAGCGGCGGGATGTCGTTGGCGATCCCGTCGATCTTGGCCTGCCGCAGCCGGGTCATGGTGTCGTGGTTGTCGGGGTCGTAGGAGATGTTGCCGGAGCCGTCGGGCTTCTCCAGGCCGCCGATCCGGTGCTCCAGCCCGGCGGTGCCCGGCACCGCCCACGGCCGCGCCAGCGTCTCCGGGTCGCGCCGGAACGGCTGGAAGCCCTCCTCGCCGGGCTCGGCGAACCCGGGCTCGATGGTCGGCAGCGTGTCCACGTCCGGAATCCGCCAGGGCTCCGAGCCGTTCGCCAGGTAGCCGTCCGACAGCAGCACCACCGGGGTGCGGTACCTGACCGCGATCCGGGCGGCCTCCAGGGCGGCGTCGAAGCAGTCCGACGGGGACTGCGGCGCCACGATCGGCACCGGGGCCTCGCCGTTGCGGCCGTACATCACCTGCAGCAGGTCGGCCTGCTCGGTCTTGGTCGGCATGCCGGTGGACGGGCCCGCCCGCTGCACGTCGATGACCAGCAGCGGCAGCTCGGTGGCGACCGCCAGGCCGATGGTCTCGCTCTTGAGCGCGATGCCCGGCCCGGAGGTCGTGGTGACCCCCAGCGACCCGCCGAACGAGGCGCCCAGCGCCGCGCCGATCGCCGCGATCTCGTCCTCGGCCTGGAACGTCCGCACGCCGAACCGCTTGTGCTTGGACAGCTCGTGCAGGATGTCGGACGCCGGGGTGATCGGGTACGAGCCCAGGAACACCGGCAGCCCGCTGCGGACCCCGGCGGCGACCAGCCCGTACGCCAGCGCCATGTTGCCGGTGATGTTCCGGTACAGCCCGGCGGGCTGCGCGGCGGGCTTGACCTCGTACTGGACGGAGAACGCCTCGGTCGTCTCGCCGTAGGACCAGCCCGCCTGGAAGGCCGCGATGTTGGCCTTCATGATGCCGGGCTTCTTGGCGAACTTGCGCTCCAGGAACGCCAGCGTCCCCTCGGTGGGCCGGTGGTACAGCCACGACAGCAGCCCGAGGGCGAACATGTTCTTGGCGCGTTCCGCGTCCTTCTTGGAGATGTCGAAGTCCTCCAGCGCGCCGACCGTCATCGAGGTCAGCGGCAGCGCGTGGACCCGGTACTCGTCCAGCGAGCCGTCCTCGACCGGGTTGGCGGCGTAGCCGACCTTGGCCAGGTTGCGCCTGGTGAACTCGTCGGTGTTGACGATCAGGTCGCCGCCGCGCGGCAGGTCGCCGATGTTGGCCTTGAGCGCGGCCGGGTTCATCGCCACCAGCACGTTCGGGGCGTCGCCCGGGGTGAGGATGTCGTGGTCGGCGAAGTGCAGCTGGAAGCTGGACACTCCGGGCAGGGTCCCGGCCGGTGCGCGGATCTCCGCCGGGAAGTTGGGCAGGGTGGACAGGTCGTTGCCGAACGACGCCGTCTCCTGCGTGAAGCGATCGCCGGTCAACTGCATGCCGTCGCCGGAGTCACCGGCGAAACGGATGATGACGCGGTCGAGTTGCTGGACCTGTTTGGTCACAGAGGAAGACCTCCTCGACGCGCAGCATCCGGACCGGGGGAGGCATCCGGGTCCGTGATGCTACTTAGGCTTACCTTCATGGTACGTCCGGGCTCTGATGGATTTTCCGGTGGGGATGGTGCGCCGTGCACCGTCCGCGCCCGGCGGGTCGTGACGCCGCGTTCAGGAGGAGTCACGCCCCGTGGACAAGGACGTATCACATCGGACGGGCGCCGGTGATTACGGACATGCCCCGTTCGCTGATACGGAGGGGGCGGCGCCCGCGTGGCGGGTCAGGCCGGACACAGGGCGCTGGCCAGGCGGCACAGATCGACGTGCAGCCGCCGGAACAGCGCCAGGAGCGCGCGGCGGGCCGGGGCCCCGGGCAGCCCGGTGCCCGGCGGTCGCGGCGGGGTGGCGTTCACACCGGGAACTATAGTTATCCCGAATCCAGTTCGGTTTTCGCGCCCCTCCTCAACGGCCGGACCGCTCCCGGTCCACCGCCGCCACCAGGGCCGCGACCTGGTCCGGAGGCACCGCCACGGCCACCACCCGGGCCTGCGCGGTGTACTCGTGCCGCCCCGGGACGTCCCGCGCCCGCCGCATCCACGACTTCCATCCGGAACTGGCGACCGTGCAGCTCAGCGTGCCCCGCCGGGCCGTCCCCAGCGACCGGGTCACGGTGCAGGCGCCCAGCGCCCGGCCGTCCGCGCTGATCGTCGCGGTCATCACGGCGCGCACCGGCGGGGGCGCGGACGTCCCGGTCCCGTCGGCGATCACCGGGGTCTCCGTGGACACCGGCAGCCGCACCGTGCACCCGCTGACGTTCTCGTTGCAGTTGACGAACTCCAGCCGGCCGGGCTCGAACCGGACACCCGGATCGCGTGCCCCGCCCAGCGCCGCCACCCGCCGCCGCAGCTCGGCCAGCGCCGGGGCGGCGTCCGGCACCGGCGCGACGTCGAGCCGCGTGTCGGAGACGCCCTCCACCCGCAGCAGCTCGTGCGGCTCGGCCGCCGACAGCCAGTACGCCCCCAGCGAGGTCGTCACCCGGTGCGCCGGGCGTCCCGCCACCGTGCCCGTGGAGCCCTCCTCCGGGGCCTTGCGCACCAGGTCGGCGATCGACGAGGGCGACAGGAACGCCCGCACGTCGAAGCCCAGCACCGTGGCCGGGGCCTTGGACCAGCGCCCGGCGAAGTCCTCCGGCCGCGCCGTCGGCCCCCCGGCCGACGTCCAGTACGCCGGGCCGCCCTTGAGGAACGTCGTGCCGCCGACGCTCACCAGCTCCGCCCGGACGCCGCCCTTGGTCAGGGTGCCCACGGCCGACCCGGCGCGGGTGACCGTCAGCCGCACCCGTACCGGCTGCCCGCTGGAGGTGAACGTGCCGGTGTACCGCAGCGCCGGGAGCGTCCCGAGCCGTCCGGCGGCCTTGCCCGTCCAGCGGGGCGCGGCGGGGCGGGTGCCGCTGTCGGAGGCGGCGGGCGTGCCGTCGTCCCAGCCGTCCCCCCAGAACGCGCCCAGCGCGATGACCGCGCCGACCAGCGTGACCACGGCGACGCCCGCCTTGACGGGCGGGGTGAGGCGCGG
>DATADI010000210.1:0-2266 GCA_036258615.1 Thermomonospora sp.
CGCGGCGCTGGACACGGCCGCGGACGCCGGGCGTGGCGCGTTCGTGCTCGCCCGCACCTCGAACCCCGAGGGCGCGCCGGTGCAGCTGGCGGAGTTCGGCGGGCGCCGCACCGCCCAGTCGATGGTGGACGGCGCCGCGGCCCGCAACGCGGGCGCCGCCCCGCTGGGCGACGTCGGGGTGGTGGTGGGCGCCACCCGGGAGCACGGCCTCGACCTGTCGGCGCTGAACGGCCCCCTGCTCGCCCCCGGGCTGGGCGCGCAGGGCGCGCGGCCCGCGGACATCCCCGCAGTCTTCGCAGGCCTGCAGGGACTTGTAGTCCCCGCGGCCTCCCGATCGGTACTCGCCGGTGGCCCGGGCGTCGCGGCGCTCCGCGCGGCGGCGGAGGCCCTCCGCGACGAGCTGGCCGCCACGGTGTAGCCACTTCACACACCCACTGCGGACTTCGCACAAGGCGGGCCTCAATGCCGGTTACTTAAGGGGTTGCGGCTGGGTCGCCCGGGTGCCGGCCCACGGCCTGGGCGGGTGCCGGCCCGGGCCGGTGGGCGGCGCGTGAGGGTGTCGGGTGCCGCCGCCCGGGCAGGTGCAGGCGGTGGGTTGGGCGCGGGGCGCTGTCGCTGACGCGGCGCAGTCGATAGTTTTGGTCCATGCCTTCCGCTGGTGGCTCTCGGCGGTTCACGGACGGGATCAGCATCGGGGTGTTGACCCGTATCTTTCACCGCGATCTGGTGGATGATGTGCTGCGCGAGACCGGGCGGGCCGGACAGCGGATCCGACTGCTCCCGGGCCGGGTAATCGTCTATTTCGTGTTGGCGTTGTGTTTGTTCTTCGATGACCCGTATGAAGAAGTCATGCGGAAATTGGTGAACGGGCTGAGGTTTTTGGGTAACTGGGTCGGTGACTGGCATGTTCCGACCAGCAGCGCGATGTCACAGGCCCGGACCCGGCTCGGGGAGGCCCCATTAGCGGCGCTGTTCGATCGGGTGGCCGTCCCGATCGCCCGGCCCGCGACCATCGGCGCCTGGTTTCACGGCCGGCGGGTCATGGCCGTCGATGGGGTCGTGCTCGACACCCCCGACACCCCGGACAACGTGGCCGCGTTCGGCAGGTTCGGCCGCGACTACCCCTACCCCCAGGTGCGGCTGGTGGGCCTGGGCGAGTGCGGCACGCACGCGGTCGTGGCCGCGGCCTTCGACTCCCGCAAGGTCACCGAGCGCGACCTGTTGCCCCGGCTGTTGCCCGCGTTCACCCCGGGCATGCTGGTGCCGGCCGACCGCGGCTTCTACAGCTACCAGCTGTGGCGGCAGGCGATCGCCACCGGCGCCGAGCAGCTGTGGCGGATCAAGGACGACCTCAAGATCCCGGTGCTGGAGGTGCTGCCCGACGGCTCCTACCGGTCCGAGCTCGTCCCCCGCATCGCCAAGAACAACTACCGGCGCGGAAAGATCCGCCACGTCCCCGACCGGGTCCGCATCCCGGTCCGGGTGATCGAGTACACCGTTCCCGACCGGAACCAGGGCGGGGAACGGATCCGGGTCATGACCTCGATCCTCGACCACGAGATCGCCTCCGCCGCCGAATTGGCGGCGCTGTATCAGCAGCGGTGGGAGTTCGAACTCACCCTCGACGAGATCGAGGTCCACCAAATGCCCCGATCCCGGCTGCTCCGCTCCAAAACCCCGGAACTGGCGCGCCAGGAGATCTGGGCGCTGCTGCTCGCCCACTACGCCGTGCGCAGCTTCATGCGGGAGGCCGCCGACGACGCCGGCGACGACGTCGACCACCTCTCCTTCATCCGAAGCCTGCGGATCATCCGACGCCAGGTCGAAAACCAGGCGGGTTTTTCCCCCTCACCGCCTGCGCCGAGCCATCCGTGAAGTGCTCGACGAAATCCTGGCGCGCCGCAACGGCCCACGCCGCCACCGCGGCTACCCCCGGGTGATCAAACGCCCACGCGTGGGCAGGACACCGAAGAAACGGCAGCACCACCGCCAACTCCGCTACGACGGACCACCCACGATCCAGATCCGCCCGGTGCCCGCCAGTTGCCTGGCCCACGACGGCGTCGTTGGCGATACACCGGCCGCAGCGGCCCGCATCGTCACGGCGACGGCCTGATCCTCACCCCGTCGCGACCGGCCACGCCGGCGGGTGACCCCGAGCGCCGGGGCAACGGGTGCGGCCGCGCCGCCTCCGCCCCTCGGCGCCCCGACCGCGCCTGCGGTTGCGGGTCGACTTGCCACCGACCGTCGTGCCCGGCGCGACCAG
>DATADI010000211.1:0-4430 GCA_036258615.1 Thermomonospora sp.
CACCGCGACCACCGCGATCGGCCACTGGGCGCTCGGCCTGGCCGCCCTCGGCGCCGGGGAGCCCGAACGGGCCGTGCGGCACCTCCAGACCGTCACCTGCCGGACCGGCCCGGCCCACCACTTCCTCGTCGGCTGGGCCGCCACGCCCGACCTGGTGGAAGGCCACCTGGCGCTCGGCCAGGAGCGGGAGGCGGCGCTCGCCTTCCAGGCCCTGGAGGACTGGCACGTGGACGCGACCGTCCCGCACCTGCACGCCATGGTGACGCGGACGCGAGCGCTGCTGTCGGCCGACCCCACCGCACGGGAGCACCTGTTCCGGGAGGCCGTCGCCGCGGCCAGGACCACGCCGTTCGACCTCGGCAGGGCCGAGCTGCTGTTCGGCAAGTGGCTGCGCCGCGCCCGCCGGGTACGGGAGGCCCGCGCGCACCTGCACACGGCGCTGACCACGTTCCGGCTGCTGGACGCCGAACCCTGGGTGCAGCAGACGCTGGCGGAGCTGCGCTCGTCGGGCGACCCGCGCACCGGACGGCCCGCCGACTCCGCCGGGACCGGCCGGCTGACCCCGCAGGAGCTGCAGATCGCCCGGTTCGCCGCGCAGGGCCTGTCGAACCCCGAGATCGCCGCGCGGCTCTTCATCAGCCCGCGCACCGTCCGCTACCACCTGTCCAAGATCTTCGGGAAGGTCGGCGTCACGTCCCGGCACCAGCTCCGCGACGTCGGGCTGTGTCCGTGACCTCCACCGGCCCGGCCCCGGTCGTCGGCTGCGGACGCCGCGGGGGGACGGCGAGCCAGAGCCCGGCGACGGCCGCGCCGAGCGAGGCCGCCACGATCAGCCCGAACACCGTCGCGAAGTCGCCGGTGACGGCCCCGGCGGGAAGGACGGCGGCGACCACGGCGACACCGACGGCCCCGCCGAGCTGACGCGCCGTGGTGTTCAGTCCGGTGGCCCCGGCGAACCGGGCGGGCTCCACCGACAACGCCGCCGCGGTCGAGGTGCCCGTGGTCACCGCGCCCATCCCGGTCCCCATGACCAGCGCGATCGGCAGCCAGTAGGTCAGGAAGCGCGGCTCGTCCGAGATGCCCGCGACGACCCACGTCCCGGCGGCGGCCATCGTGAGCGCGCCCCCGACGACCGCGACCCGCGCCCCGGTACGGCCGATGAGCCGTCCGATCACCAGCGCCGCCGCCGTGGCGGTCAGGGCGCCGGGGGTGGAGGCCATCCCGGCCTCCGCCACGGAGTACCGCCAGCGTTCGGTCAGGAAGAGCACGCACACCAGCAGCCAGGGGAACAGCGCCGCGCCGTACAGCGCCGACGCCAGGTTGGCGACCGCGAACCCGCGGCTGCGCCACAGCGAGGTCTCGACCGCGGGCACCGGATGCCGGAACGACCGCCACAGCGCCCACGCGACCAGCAGCAGGCCCCCGCCGAGCAGCCCCGGCGTGCCAGGGTCCTGCCAGCCCCCGTCCTGGATCCGCGTGACGCCGAGGGCGAAGCCGCCGACGCCGAGGCCGAGCGAGGCGGTGCCGAGCACGTCGGGCAGCGGACCCCGGCGCGTCACCCCCCGCGGCAGCCGGACGCCCGCCGCGACCATGGCCACCCCCACCGGCAGGTTGATCACGAACAGCGACCGCCAGCCGAACGCGCCCACCAGCAGGCCGCCGACGACGGGCCCCAGCGCCGCCGCCAGCGAGCCCGCCGCGCTCCACAGCCCGATGGCCGAGGCCCGCCGCTCGGGCGGGGTGTCGTGCAGCAGCAGGGCGAGGGACGCCGGGATCATCGCCGCCGCGGCGGCCCCCAGGACGCCGCGGGTGACCAGCAGGACGGGCAGGTCGGGGGCCACCGCGCAGCCGAGCGAGGCCAGCGTGAACAGCCCGACCCCCGCCTGGAACAGCACCCGCCGCCCCACCAGGTCCGCCAGCCGCCCGGCGGGCGCGAGCAGCGCCGCGAAGCACACCGCGTACAGCGTGATGGCCCACGTCAGCGTCGCGACCTCGTACCGGGGCAGGTCGGCGTGCAGGTCGGAGACCGCCAGGCTCATCACGGTGGCGTCCAGCATCGCCAGGAACATCGCCCCCGAGGCCAGCACCGGGACACGTCCACGAAGGGTCCGCTCGGTCATGCACCGAGCTTCCAGGCGGCGAGTCCTCCGGGCATCTGACACCCGGCCAGTCCCGTTCTCGCCGTCAGGTGAGGACCGTGACGTTGAGGAGGGAGCTGCCCCGCAGCCAGCCCAGCAGGACGACCGGGCGGGGGAAGGGCGCGTGGAAGTCGATGACGGTGCCGAGCCTGCGGGGTTCGGGGACGCCCGCCAGGTTCAGCAGGTACGTCCCGCTGGTGGTCAGGGTGGTGGCGGTGTCGTTGGAGCCCGGCCGCTGGACGGTCCACAACGCGTGCGGCAGTCCGGGGTCGGGCGGGGCCATGACGAGTGGGGTGCCGTGCTCGGTGCCGGGGACGGTGACGACCCGCTTGGAGGCCGCGTCGGTCAGCCAGAGACCGCCGGGACCTGGAGTGACGTAGAACCGGCCCGGCTCGCCGGTGTCCAGCAGCACGACCTGGTCGTCGATGACCGCCAGGGCCGCCGAGCCCTGGCAGAACGTGACGAGCGCCTGGTCCTTGGCCACCGGCACCGTCTCCCCGGTCGCGGTGACCTCCCGGGTCAGCCGCGCGAGCCGGGGGCTCCACCGGTGACCGGGCAGGAACGTGCCGCCGACCTGGTCCAGGTGCTGGTTCAGGTAACCGGGGGGCGCGTCGTTCACCTCGACGCCGGGGGAGCGGCGGAAGGAGACGGTGGCCGGGGCGAGGTGGAAGTCCCAGTGCGGGTTGTAGCCCTGGCGCTTGGCGACGACCTTGCCCCTGAGGTGCACGTCGTCGGTCTGCACGCCGGTCAGGATGCGGCGCGCCTCGGCGATGCGGTGCTCGTTGGTCAGCTCGATGACGAACTCGGGATCGGGGCCGTCACCGTAGGTGAAGGCGAAGTAGGCGGGCTCGGCCACGCGTGTCTCCCTGGGTGAAGTCCGGCTGCGGTGGTCACCTCGTGGCGATGAGAAGGGGCGACGGGGAATTCACTGTGACGTGCGGGGACCCGCCGGGCCATGAAGTGGGCGCGCGTACCGGCATGGGTTTTTGGCAGCCGTACACACGGTGTGCGCGTCACTGTACGACACAGTGTGTTGATGGGTGCCGGTGACCGCCGCCCGTGCCCGGGTCAGCCGGCCAGCAGGGCGCGGAGCCGGCGTTCGACCTCCGCGTGCCAGGGCTCCAGCAGGTCCAGCGCCCGCAGCCCGGCCTCCTCGTCGGCGTCCTCCCACGCGGTGAGGATCAGCCGCCACCACCACACGTGCTCGCGCGGCTCGGCGTACAGGGCCTGCAGCACCTCCGGCACCTCGCCGAGCACGTCGCCCAGCGAGTTGAGGATGCCCAGCGTGAGGCCCCCGCCGACCATGGCCCGGCCGGACCGCAGGATCTGCATCACGCACTTGTGCACGTCCCCGGCGGCCACCTCGTCGTCGGTCATCAGCTCCAGCCGTTGCAGCGCCCGCCGCACCGGGGCGAGGTCGTACGCCCTGGGGTCGGCCGCGACCTTCTTCAGCGCGTCCTCGTAGAACAGGCGCAGGGTGTCCAGGACGTCGCGCAGGATCCGCACCGTCAGGTCCGGCAGCCGCCGGGAGAACCGGAACATGTACTGCCAGGTCTCGATGCCCCCGTAGACCTGGATGTCGCGGACCACCACGCCCAGCCCCTGGCGGGTCTCCACGAACCCGCACGCCCGCAGCCGTCCCAGCACCAGCTGCACGGTCGAGGGGTTGATGCCGTGCTCGGCCGCCAGCAGCCGGATCGACGGCAGCCGCTCCCCGGGCTCCACCATCCCCGCCGCGATCTGGAAGGCGATCCGGTCGGCGACCTCGTCCACCACGGAACCTCGCGCTACGGCCACCCGCGTCACTCCCCACATCGGAGGCGGGACCTCACCCGGGGCAGTCTACGGACACCCCTTACCCGCCGGTAGCTTCCGCCGATCCTCCAGGAGTGCGGGGGGTGCCGTCCGCACAGTGGGTCCGGGGAACGTGTCCACCGCGCGAAATGTGGTGACCGCCTACATGGTCCGGGTCACGGAGCAGCGCCTAGTGTTCCCTCTCACAACGGTGATGTGTGTCCCACGTCACGTCACACCGGATGTTCCGGGCGCAGGCCCCTTCCGACCCCCTCCCAGCCGTCTCGTCGAGGAAGTGGTGATCTCATGACCGATGCGTCCACCCCCGTGTCGGGCCGCCCGGCCCGTTCCGGGGGGATCGTGCGGGTTGTCGGTGCGAGTCTGATCGGTACGACGATCGAGTGGTACGACTTCTTCCTGTACGGGTCGGCGGCTGCGTTGGTGTTCAACGAGTTGTTCTTCCCGACCTCCGATCCGCTGGTGGGGACGTTGATCGCG